>NZ_QODI01000010.1:0-286610 GCF_009935975.1 Pseudomonas sp. Q1
GCCCCAAATCCAGTCACCGCGATCTTCCTGAAACACCACGGCGTCCTTGTTGGGGCGGCTGCGCCACCCAGCGCGGGTGCAAGCCCGCTCACTACAGAGTCTGGTCGCGGCAGGTTCTGTTAACTGACATTAGGGCAGGCCCCCTCCCACATTTGGACTCGCGTGAATCCGATTACAAAATCGCTGCGCCAAACCGGCTAACGCGTGGCATCCAGTGATCCAGGATCTCGGCTGAGGCCACGATATGATGCGCTCGCCCGATCAGCAGCCGGCGTGGCACAAAGCCGATATACCGGGAGTCATCGCTGTTATCGCGGTTGTCGCCGAGCATGAAATAGCTGTCGGCAGGCACCACCACCGGGCCGAAATTGCGCAACGCCCGCACGGTCGGCATGAACTGGACAGTGCGCTGACGGTTGGCCGCCAGCTCGTTCAGCTTGATCCCCGGCACCGTATGGCCGGCAATGATGGGCTCGCTGATGTCCTGCGCATCACTGTAGGTGGCAGGCACGCCGTTGACCCACAACACCTCATCTTTCATTTCCAGGGTGTCACCGGGTATACCGACGATGCGCTTGATCAGGCGCATGCCATCCTTGGGCGACGAAAACGTGACCACATCGCCACGCTGGGGGTTATCAAGCTTGGCCAGGGAAATATCCGTCAGCGGCACCTTGAGGTCATACGCCACGCGATTGACCAGCACCACATCCCCCTCCAGCAACGTGGGGCGCATGGAGCCTGACGGAATGGGGTTCCAATCGGCCAGGGATGTACGGAAAATCCCGAAGCACAGCCAGAAAATGATTGCGTAACGGTAACGGCCCAACCAACGTCGCATACATCCTCGCAATACAGAAAGGGGCATTGGCACCCGCCAGACACCCAGATGATTTTTGGCTACGCTCGCTTGTTACACATCAGGATTAACTGACCATTAGCACTTGCGCTCAAGGTCAATGACACAAAAGGAAAGCGGCCCCATGGATATCAAATGCTCTGTCTTTATCGCAGCCAGCATCGACGGGTTTATCGCACGACCCGATGGCGATATCGAGTGGCTTCTTCGGCCGGAGTATGAACGTGCTGTCTTGAACGGCATGACGTTTGAAAGCTATATCGCCACCGTTGATGCACTGGTGATGGGCCGCAAAACCCTGGAGAAAGTGGCGTCCTTCGCCGAGTGGCTTTATGAAGGCACGCCGGTCATAGCCCTTTCGCACCGTCCGCTGGCGCTGCCTGCCCATCTGGAAGGCAAGGTCGAAGTCATGGCCGCCGACCCGCCTGCGGTGGTGGCCCAGCTAGCCGAACGCGGCATGAAGCATTTGTATATCGATGGAGGCCAGACGATCCAGGCATTTCTGGAAGCGGGCCTGATCGACGAGCTGATCATCACGCGTATCCCGGTTTTGCTGGGGCAAGGCATTGCGCTGTTCAGCCAGGTTGGCCGTGAGCATGAGCTTCATCACGTCAGCACGCATGTGTCGGACAATGGGTTTGTGCAGAGTCGGTATCAAGTGACGACAGACTCTCGCGCCGTGCAATAGGAACTGGAGGTCAGGGTGACTCAACACATTATTGTCATTGGCGGCGAGTCCGCAGAAGACATGACCCGCATGACACGCATTGACGAACACATCGTCGCATCATCAGGCAAAACGCACCCTAATATTCTCTATATCTCGACAGCCAACGGCGATGACCGAGTCAAGATCTGCGACTTCACCGCTAAATATGAGAGCGCTGGCTGCTCCGTTAGCAGCTTGACGGTATTCATTCCGCCGTTTCCCGATGCGGGCCATGTTTCATCTTTGTTTGAACAGGCCGACATCATTTACGTGGCGGGTGGTAATACACGTGCCATGCTGGCGGTCTGGCGCGAATTTGGTGTCACGGCCTTACTGAAAAACGCCTGGGAAAACGGCAAAATCCTCAGTGGCGTCAGCGCCGGTGCGATTTGCTGGTTTGACTATGGGCACTCGGATTCAGGCGGAAGGTTTGCGCTGGTTGACGGTATGGGCTTGTTGCCGGGCGCATTGTGCCCGCATTTCAGTTCAGAGGCTGGAAGGGAAGCCTCGTTTGTCGAGCTGGTTCAGCACGAGCATATTCAGCCTGCCTACGCGCTCGACGATGGCGTGGCCCTACATTTCAAAAATGGCAAATGCCACCAGGTCATCCAGAACAGCGCAGCAGGGCTCGCTTACGAGATGACTACGCAAGCACCCTATCCAATACCTTTGTCACACCGTTCGGAAAGATAAATGCCAACGGCATCAACACAAGGAAATTTCCGATAGCGTTTTAGGGGGGCGCTCGGAAGATGGCGGCCTAATCTCCGGTGGAGCCCGTTCACAGCTAAATCTGAAATCGAAGAATTCGCAAAGTGGGCACGGTAAAAATGTGGGAGCGGGCTTGCTCGCGAATACGGCGTGTCAGCCACTGCGATTGTGACTGGAAGAATGCATTCGCGAGCAAGCCCGCTCCCACAGTGGATCGAGTGGGCCGTTGAAACGGTGTGCAAAAAAACGCCCCGAACCAGTCGGGGCGTTTTTCATTCAGCGTGCAGCAAACAATGGTCAGTCAGCCAACCGCCACGTCGTCCCACCCTTCCCGTCTTCCAATACCACACCCATCGCGGTCAGTTGGTCACGGATACGGTCGGATTCCGCCCAGTCCTTGTTGGTACGCGCGGTCAGACGCGCCTGGATCAGCGCATCCACTTCAGCGGCGTCCACACGCCCTTCAGCGCCGGCTTGCAGGAACTCCTCAGGCTTCATTTGCAGAACCCCGAGCACACTCGCCAGCTCTTTCAAGCGCGCCGCCAGGCCCGCCGCTGCGTCGAGATCGCTCTCGCGCAGACGGTTGATCTCGCGCACCATCTCGAACAGCACCGCGCAGGCTTCCGGGGTGCCGAAGTCGTCGTTCATAACTTCGGTGAAGCGGGCCACGAAGGCTTCGCCGCCCGCTGGAGCGACTGCCGGCAAGCCCTTCAACGCATGGTAGAAACGTTCCAGGGCGCCCTTGGCGTCCTTGAGGTTGTCTTCCGAGTAGTTGATCGCACTGCGGTAGTGGCTCGACACCAGCAGGTACCGCACCACTTCCGGGTGATACTTCTCGAGCACGTCGCGGATGGTGAAGAAGTTGTTCAAGGACTTGGACATCTTCTCGCCATTGATGCGGATCATGCCGCAGTGCATCCAGGCATTGGCGTAGGTCTTGCCGGTGGCGGCTTCGCTCTGGGCGATTTCGTTTTCGTGGTGCGGGAACTCGAGGTCGCTGCCGCCGCCATGAATGTCGAAGGTCTCGCCCAGGCACCAGGTGGACATCACCGAGCATTCGATGTGCCAGCCCGGACGCCCGGCGCCCCATGGCGATTCCCAGCTAGGCTCGCCCGGCTTGGTGGCTTTCCACAGCACGAAGTCGAGCGGATCTTGCTTGGCTTCGTCGACTTCGATGCGGGCGCCGATGCGCAGGTCTTCGATCTTTTTGCGCGACAGCTTGCCGTAGCCCATGAACTTGGCGACGCGATAGTACACGTCACCATTGCCCGGGGCGTAGGCGTAGCCCTTGTCGATCAGGGTCTGGATCATCGCGTGCATGCCAGGGATGTGGTCCGTGGCACGCGGTTCCATGTCCGGCTTGAGGATGTTGAGGCGTGCCTCATCCTCATGCATGGCGGCAATCATGCGCTCGGTCAGCGCGTCGAACGACTCGCCGTTTTCGTTGGCACGGTTGATGATCTTGTCGTCGATGTCGGTGATGTTGCGCACATAGGTCAGGTCATAACCGCTGAAACGCAGCCAGCGGGTGACCAGGTCGAAGGCAACCATGCTGCGGCCATGGCCAATGTGGCAGTAGTCGTACACGGTCATGCCGCACACGTACATGCGCACCTTGTTGCCATCCAGCGGCTTGAAGACTTCTTTGGTCTTGCTGAGTGTGTTGTAGATCGTTAGCACATCGGCTTCCTTAAGACTTGATCACTGGCCCCACGAATCACGCAAGGTCACGGTACGGTTGAAGACCGGAGCGCCTGGTTTCGAGTCCTTGATATCCGCACAGAAGTAGCCTTCGCGCTCGAACTGGAAACGGTCTTCCGGCCGTGCTTCGCCCAACGAGGGTTCGGCACGACAACCAGTGAGTACTTGCAGGGAGTCAGGGTTGATGTTGTCGAGGAAGCTCGCGCTGTCTTCGGCCTTTTCAGGGTTCGGCGATCGGAACAGACGATCGTACAGGCGCACTTCGCACTCGATGCTGGCTGCGGCCGGCACCCAGTGGATCACGCCCTTGACCTTGCGGCCTTCAGGGTTCTTGCCCAGGGTGTCCGGGTCGTACGAGCAGCGCAGCTCGACGATGTTGCCCTCGGCGTCCTTGATCGCTTCGTCGGCACGGATCACATAGCTGCCACGCAGGCGCACTTCGCCGTTCGGCTCCAGGCGCTTGTAGCCCTTTGGCGGCTCTTCCATGAAGTCATCGCGGTCGATGTAGATTTCACGGGCGAACGGCAGCTTGCGCACGCCGAGTTCTTCTTTCTGCGGATGACGCGGCAGCTCGAGGTTCTCGACCTTATCTTCCGGGTAGTTGGTGATCACGACTTTCAACGGGCGCAGCACGCACATGGCGCGCGGGGCGTTGGCGTCCAGGTCCTGGCGGATGCTGAATTCGAGCATGCCGAAGTCGACCACGCCGTCGGAACGGTTGGTGCCGACCATATCGCAGAAGTTGCGGATCGAAGCTGGCGTGTAGCCACGGCGACGGAAACCCGACAGCGTGGACATGCGCGGGTCGTCCCAGCCGTGCACGTGCTTTTCATCAACCAGTTGCTTGAGCTTGCGCTTGCTGGTGATGGTGTAGTTCAGGTTCAGGCGGCTGAACTCGTACTGCCGCGGCTGTGCCGGCACCGGCAGGTGGCTCAGGAACCATTCGTACAGCGGGCGATGGCTTTCGAACTCCAGGGTGCAGATGGAGTGGGTGATGCCTTCGATGGCGTCCGACTGACCGTGGGTGAAGTCGTAGTTCGGGTAGATGCACCACTTGTCACCGGTCTGGTGGTGGTGGGCATGGCGGATGCGATACATGATCGGGTCGCGCAGGTTCATGTTCGGCGAGGCCATGTCGATCTTGGCGCGCAGCACACGGGCACCGTCGGGGAACTCACCGGCGCGCATGCGGGCGAACCAGTCCAGGTTCTCTTCCACCGAACGGTCGCGGAACGGGCTGTTCTTGCCAGGTTCGGTCAGGCTGCCACGGTACTCCTTGGCCTGCTCCGGGGTCAGGTCATCGACGTAGGCCTTGCCGGCCTTGATCAGCTCGACGGCCCAGTCGTGCAACTGGTCGAAGTATTGCGAGGCATAGCGCACTTCACCGGACCATTCGAAACCCAGCCACTTCACGTCACTTTCGATGGCGTCGATGTATTCCTGGTCTTCCTTGGCCGGGTTGGTGTCGTCGAAACGCAGGTGCGTGACGCCACCGAACTCCTGGGCCAGGCCGAAGTTCACACAGATCGACTTGGCGTGACCGATGTGCAGGTAGCCGTTGGGCTCTGGCGGGAAGCGGGTGACGATCTGCGTGTGCTTGCCCGAATCCAGGTCCGCCTGGATGATCGGGCGCAGGAAATTGACCGGGACGGCAGGTCCGGCCTTGGAATTCGAGGTAGGGTCGACAGTGGGCTTGCTCATAGGATCCTTGAACAGACAGGTACGTGGCCGGTGGGGGCCAGATAAAACAAAGCGGTTATCATAGCTGATGCTGTCAAGCCGCTGACAGGGTACGACCGAAAACTGCAGCTTTAATTGCTGTTTTAATGACGGACGCGGTAAAAAACTACCTCGAAATTCCTGCCAGGCACGCTAAACTGCGCGCCTTGGCTGCCATTGAGCCAAACCGGTCACGGCGCCCAGGCGTCCAACCCACGAATTCCTTGAAAGAGACACGACCATGACCCAAGTCAAACTGACCACCAACCACGGTGACATCGTCATCGAGCTGAACGCCGAGAAAGCGCCGATCACCGTCGCCAACTTCATCGAATACGTTAAGGCCGGTCACTACGAAAATACGGTTTTCCACCGTGTGATCGGTAACTTCATGATCCAGGGCGGTGGTTTCGAACCCGGCATGAAAGAAAAGAAAGACAAGCGCCCAAGCATCCAGAACGAAGCGGACAACGGCCTTTCCAACGACAAGTACACCGTCGCCATGGCCCGTACCATGGAGCCGCATTCGGCCTCCGCGCAGTTTTTCATCAACGTGGCCGACAACGCTTTCCTGAACCACAGCGGCAAGAACGTGCAGGGTTGGGGTTACGCGGTATTCGGTAAAGTCACCGAAGGCACCGACGTTGTCGACAAGATCAAAAGCGTGCAGACCACCGGTAAAGCCGGTCACCAGGACGTACCGGTAGAAGACGTGATCGTCGAGAAAGCCGAGATCGTTGGGTGATATTACTGATTTCAGATTTGCATCTGGAAGAGGAACGCCCGGACATTACCCGGGCGTTTCTGGATCTGCTCCAAGGCCGCGCCCGTGGCGCCCAGGCGTTGTACATTCTGGGGGACTTCTTTGAAGCCTGGATTGGCGACGACGGCATGACCCCCTTCCAGCGCTCCATCTGCGAGGCTCTGCGCGAGCTGAGCGACAGCGGCACCCCGATTTTCCTCATGCACGGCAATCGCGACTTCCTGATCGGCAAGCGGTTCTGCAAAGCGGCAGGCGCCACCCTGCTCAAGGACCCGAGTGTCGTGCAGTTCTACGGCGAGCCGGTGCTCTTGATGCACGGCGACAGCCTCTGCACCCGCGACGTCGGCTATATGAAGCTGCGGCGCATCCTGCGTAACCCGATTGTGCTGTTTATCCTGCGCCACCTGCCCCTGGGCACCCGGCACAAGCTGGCGCGCAAGCTGCGCAGCGAAAGCCGTGCGCAGACGCGCATGAAGGCCAACGACATTGTCGATGTCACCCCCGAAGAAGTGCCGCGCATCATGCAGCAGTTCGGCGTACGCACCCTGGTCCACGGCCATACCCACCGCCCCGCCATTCATAAACTGCAGATCGGCGACCAGGCGGCCAAGCGCATTGTGCTGGGGGATTGGGATAAGCAAGGGTGGGCATTGCAGGTGGATGAGCAAGGCTTTCAGCTGGCGGCGTTTGATTTCATCAATCCGCAGTTGGCGCTGCCTGGCGCCTGAACCCCAGACATCGCTGCTCCAATGTGAACAAAGATTCAAATGTGGGAGGGGGCTTGCTCCCGATAGCAGTGTGTCAGCCAAGAATTACTTGGCTGAACCACCGCTATCGGGAGCAAGCCCCCTCCCACATTTTTGACCGCGTGTACCCCGGGATCAGTGGCCGGAAGCCGCAGGCCCCGCTTTGGCGGTGAACGGCGGCTTGGCCAGCCACACCAGCAGCATCAACGCCATGAACATCCAGCCCAGCAACGTGAAGTAATCCACGGTGGACATCATGTACGCCTGGCTGGTGAGGATCTGGTCCAGCTGGGTGTAAGCCTTCTGCCCTGCCCCGCCCAATGCATTCAGGGCGTCACGGGTGGCCGAGTCATAGGTGGTCATGTTCTCGCTCATATACGCATGGTGCTGGTCCGCCCGGCGAATCCAGATCCAGGTGGTCAGCGATGCGGCGAAGCTACCGCCCAGGGTACGCAGGAACGTCGCCAGCCCGGCGCCGTCGGCAATCTGGTGCGGCGGCAGGTCGGACATCAGGATGCTCAAGGTCGGCATAAAGAACAGCGCCACGCCGATACCCATGAACAACTGCACCAGGGCAACGTGCTGGAAGTCCACTTCATTGGTGAAACCGGCGCGCATGAAGCAACTCAAGCCGATCGCCAGGAACGCCAGGCCCGCCAGCAGGCGCAGGTCGAACTTGTGCGCGTACTTGCCCACGAAGGGCGACATCAGCACCGGCAAAATCCCGATTGGCGCCACCGCCAGGCCGGCCCAGGTGGCGGTGTAGCCCATCTGGGTCTGCAACCATTGCGGCAGGATCAGGTTGATGCCGAAGAAACCCGCATAGCCCAGGATCAACACGATGGTGCCGATACGGAAGTTGCGGTAGGCGAACAGCCGCAGGTTGACCACCGGGTGCTTGTCGGTCATTTCCCAGATCACGAACACCGCCAGGGCAATCGCCGAGATCACGGCGCCCATGATGATGAAGTTGGATTCGAACCAATCCAGGTCGTTGCCCTTGTCGAGGATGATCTGCAAGGCGCCCACACCGACGATCAGGCTCAACAGCCCGACATAGTCCATCGGCTGATAGCTGGTGACCACCGGGCGTTTCTTCAGCTGCGCACGTACCACCATTACCGCAAAGATGCCGATGGGCACGTTGATAAAGAAGATCCACGGCCAGCTGTAGCTGTCGGTGATCCAGCCGCCGAGGATAGGCCCGGCGATCGGCGCCACCACCGTGACCATCGCCAGCAACGCCAGGGCCATCCCCCGTCTCGCCGGCGGATACACCGCGATCAGCAACGTCTGGGTCATCGGGTACAGCGGCCCCGCCACCAAGCCTTGCAGCACGCGAAAACCGATCAGCTCGGGCATCGAAGTGGATACACCACACATGAACGAGGCCAGCACAAACAGGATGGTCGCCCATAAAAACAGCTTCACCTCACCGAAGCGCCGGCTCAACCAGCCGGTGAGCGGCAAGGCAATCGCGTTGCTCACCGCAAACGAGGTAATGACCCAGGTGCCCTGCTCCGAACTCACGCCGAGGTTGCCGGAAATGGTCGGCAACGCCACGTTGGCGATGGTGGTGTCGAGCACCTGCATAAAGGTCGCCAGCGACAGGCCAATAGTGGCCATCACCAGGCTGGGTGGCGTGAAGGAGGCGTTATTGCTCATCAGCGTTGCACAGCCTTGGGTGCGGCGATGCTGTTGTCATGGATCAACTGGGTGATCATGGCGTCGGCTTCGGCCAGTTGGCGGTCATACACATTGGTGGTGAACGAGGCCTTTTGCGGCGCCTGTTGCGCCAGCACCGGGCCGCTCTGGTCGTGCAGGTCCACATTGACCAGGGTGCTCAAGCCGACCCGCAGCGGGTTCTTGGCCAACTCGTCGGCGTTGATGTGGATGCGCACCGGTACCCGCTGGACGATCTTGATCCAGTTACCAGTGGCGTTCTGCGCCGGTAGCAGGGCAAATGCGCTGCCGGTGCCGGCGCCGAGGCTGTCGACGGTGCCGCTGAATTTCACGTCGCTGCCGTAGATGTCCGCTTCGATGTCCACCGGCTGGCCGATGCGCATGTTGCGCAGCTGGGTTTCCTTGAAGTTGGCGTCGATCCACAGCTGGTCGAGCGGGATCACGGCCATCAGGGCGGTGCCCGGCTGCACGCGCTGGCCCAGTTGCACGGTGCGCTTGGCCACGTAACCGGTGACCGGCGCAATCAAGGTGCTGCGGGCGTTGGTCAGGTAGGCCTGGCGCAGTTGCGCGGCGGCGGCTTGTACGTCGGGGTGCGAACTGATCACGGTGTCATCCACCAGCGCGTTGCTGGTCTTGAGTTGCTGCTCAAGGTTGGTCAGGGCGTTCTTCGCGGCGGTCAGGCTGTCACGGGCGTGGGACAGTTCTTCCTGGGAGATCGCGCCGCCCTGGGCCAGGGTCTTACGGCGGTTGTAGTTATCCTGGGCGGTCTGCACATCGGCTTTCTGCGCATTGACCTGCGCTTTCATACCATCGACATTGCTGTACAAGCCGCGCACCTGGCGCACGGTGCGCGCCAGGTTGGCCTGGGCACTTTGCAGGCCGACGGCGGCGTCATTCGGGTCGAAGTTGACCAGCACCTGGCCTTCGTGGACCAGGTCGCCATCGTCGGCACCGATGCTGACCACAGTGCCGGTGACCAACGGAGTGATTTCCACCACGTTGCCGTTCACATAGGCGTCGTCGGTACTTTCGCTGAAGCGGCCGTAGAACTCATACCAGCCCCACACGCCCACGGCGCCGAGGATGACGATCAGCGCCAGGAGCAGCAGCATCACCTTGCGTTTGCGCGGGTTGCTGTCGTTGGTGGGTTCGTTTGCGTTGTTGCTGTCGGCAGTGGCCATGACAAATACCTCCAATTATTCCGTGCGTGTGGCTGGGGTGGTTGCGGCCACGTTATTGGCGTTGAACCCGCCACCCAGGGCCTGCATCAATTGAATCGACAAATCGATCTGTGCCGCATTCAGGGTCGCCAGCTGACGCTGGGCCTGCAGCAATTGCTGCTCGATGCTGAGCACGTCCAGGTAGCTACCGATCCCGGAGCTGTAGCGCTGCATACCGGTATCAAAGGACTGCCTGGCAATCTCCGCAGCGTGTTGCTGGGCCTGGATCTGCCGTCCGGTGTCGCGTAGCTGGGACAGGGTGGTGCCGATATCGCCCAAGGCTTGCACCAGGGTTTTGTTGTACTGGGCAACGGCCAGGTCGTAATCGGCGTCGCGGGCATCCAGGTCGGCACGCAGGCGCCCGCCATCGAAGATCGGCAACGAGATCGTCGGCGCAATGCTGAAGAACCGGCTGGCCGAGCCGAACATCGCATCCCCCAGCAACGACTCGGCCCCGGCGCTCGCGCTCAGGTTGAGGTTGGGGTAAAAGCGGGTTTTGCTCGCGTCGATATTTTTGCTCGCAGCCTCCACACGCCAGCGCGCGGCGATCAGGTCCGGGCGACGGCCCAGCAGCTCGGCCGGCAGCACGGACGGCACGGCCACGGCGCTGGCTTTCAATACGTTCGGGCGGGCCAGTTCGTTGCCACGATCGGGCCCTTTGCCGAGCAATACGGCAAGCGCGATCTTGGCGCTCTGCAGTTGTTTTTCCGCATCGATCAGTTGCGATTCGGAGCTGGCTTCCAGGCTTTCGGTCTGTTGGAACTGGTACTCACTGTCGATGCCCGAACTCAGGCGGCGCTTGCTCAGGTCGAGCATCTGGCGCGTGCGCTTGAGGTCGTCATTGGCCAGGTCACGCACGATATGCGCCTGGCCCAGGTCGCTGTAAGCCTTGGCCACGTTGGCGGCCAGGGTCAGGCGCGCGGCCTGCTGGTCGACTTCGGCGGCACGGGCCTGGCCCAACGCGGCTTCCCAGGCGGCGCGCTGGCCACCCCAGAGATCGAAGTTGTAGTTGAAGCCGGCACTGATGTTACGCACCGTGGCGTAGGCATCGCCCTGCCCTCGCGGGTCCTGGTCCTTGGCCAACCGCGAGCGGCTGATACCGGCGCTGGCATCCAGGGTCGGCATGCGTGCGGCGTCGGCGGCAAAGGCAGCCGCTTGGGCCTGGTGCGCACGGGCGCTGGCCACTTGCATGTCCGGGCTGTTTTGCAGGGCCTCGCGAATCAGGCCGTCGAGTTGCGGGTCGCCCAGGCTTTTCCACCAATCGGCGGTCGGCCAGGCGGCCGTCGACAGGGTCACGCCACTGAGGGATTTGCCGGTTTGCAGGGTGTTGGCGTCGAGGCGTTTGCCTTGAGTGTCGAGGCCGCTGTAGTTGGCGCAACCGGCCAGGGTCATCGCCACCAGCAGCAGGCTGAGTGTGCGCGTGTTCATTGATCACCTACCCGCTGGATGACGATGGCGTCACCCGCAGCTATCAGGATTTTCTTGAGGATGCGTTCCAGGGTTTGCAACTCGCCAGGCTCCAGGGCTCCGGCCAGTTCGTTCATCGACTGGGCGCCGATGTACGGCAACATGTCCGCCAGGCGCTGACCGTCCTCGGTAAGCACCAGTTGCACCTGGCGCCGGTCGTGCTCGGAACGCTTGCGCGCGAGCAGGCCCTTCTGTTCCAGACGGTCGAGCATCCGGGTCATGGAGCCGCTGTCCAGGGACAGGTTGCGGCACAGCTCGGCCGGGGTGTCGACGTCGAATTGGGCAATGATGATCAACACCTTGAACTGCGCGGCGGTCACACCGTGGGGTTCCATATGGGTGTCGATGATGCGGTCTTTGAGCAGTGCGGCTCGGCCCAGCAGGAGGCCGAGGTGGCAGTTACGGAAACTGTCAGGGGTGAAGTGGGCCATCGGAAGTCACCTTATTACTGCCTAGGCAGTGAATGTATGACAAGATGTTACTGCTTAGGCAGCGAATGTCAAATGGAATTATTAGCTTGCTTGCTAATGTGGGAGGGGGCTTGCTCCCGATAGCGGTGTGTCAGTCACAGACAAGCTGGCTGATATACCGCTATCGGGAGCAAGCCCCCTCCCACAATCAAGCCTCCCCGCACTATTTTTTGTGCGAGTAGGACCTAGAAATCCCGCTTGTAGAAAATATCCAGCGAACTGGCCACGCCACTGGCCACTTCCAGATACACCTTCTTGCTGAGCAGATAGCGCAGCGCAATGGTATTGGCCGGCTCGAACACCCCAACCCCATAACGCAGGCTGAGTTTCTCGGTGATCTTGCCGCTGGCCACTACCGCCGTGGTGTTGCCGCTGCCCTGAGTGTCGAGTTCGAAGTCCTGGATGCCCAGGTTCTTGGCGATGTCCGAAGTCACCCCGGCACTGCCCATCAGCCCCAGGCCCAATGCGGCTTGGGCGAGCATGTTGTTGTCTTCGCCGGTGGTGCTCAGCGGACGCCCCAGCACCAGGTAGGACAGTGCCTGCTCCTGGCTCATGGCCGGCTCCGAGAAGATCTGCGTGGTCGGCTGTTCGGCGCTGCCGCTCAGACGGATACCGGCAGTGACGTCGCCGGTCTTGCGCACGGCTTCGATGTCCAGATACGGCTGGTCGAGCGGCCCGGCAAACAACAGCCGGGCACGCCGCACATCGAGTTTTTGCCCGTAAGCGCGGTAGCGACCGTCGTTGAGCCACAGCTCGCCGCGGGTGTCCATGTTGTCGCCGATATGCACCTGGCCCTGCACCTTGGCGGTCAGGCCGAAGCCTGCGAAGTTGAGCTGGTCTTCGCCCACCACCACGTCGATATCCATGGCCATCGCCATCGGCGGCTTGCCCTCCTCGGTCTGGCTGCCGACGATGATCGTGTCATCCGAGACCTTGACGGTCGACGGCGGCAGTTCACGCACGGTGATATCGCCGCGCGGGATGTGCACCTTGCCAGCAATGGCCAGCTTGTCGCCCTTGAGGCTGATCTTCAGGTCGGGCGCCACTTCCAGCACGGCGTAAGGCTCCACCGTCACCGGCAGTTGCGAACCTTGCAGGCTGAGGTCGACCGCCAGGGCCTGGCCCCAACCGATCTGGCCCTTGAGGCTGCCCTGCCCGGCCTTGCCGCTGCGCCAGCCACCATTGAGCTGCACATTCTCGCCGGCGATCAGCGCCTGTACATTCAGGCCCTCCAGGCTCACCGGCAATTGCGCCCCGGAAATCTCGCCGCCCACCAGGTTCACGCTGCCGTTGACCTGCGGCGCGAGCAGGCCACCGGAGATGCGGCCGCTGCCATTGAGCTTGCCGTTGAGTTTTTCCACCATCGGCACAAAGGGCCGCGCCACGGCGAGGTCCAGGCCGGTCAGGCTGAAATTGCCGGTCATCGGCTTGTTCTTCGGCAACGGATTGATCTGCGCCTGCACCAGCAGCTCTCCGAGCCTGCCGCCGCGGAAGTTGAGTTGGGTGTCGATGCGGTCAGGTTTGAGGGTGCTTTCCAGCTTCAGGGTCTCGTAGGGAAAGTCCAGCCACTGGGCCTTGTCCTTGACGCGCAAGGTGCCGCCACTGGCGTCCACCGCGACCACGCCCTTGGGGCCGCTGGCGGGCAGGTCGAGCTGCAGGTCGGCGTTGAGCTTGCCCTGCCAGGCAAAGTCTTTGGGCAAGAAGGCCGCCAGGCTGTCGATGGGGAACTGCTTGAGGTGGTAGCGCAATTTGGGTTCGGGCATCAGACGCTGATCCTCACCACACAGGCTGGCCGCACCGGACACCCAACAATGTGCAGCGAAGGTCAGCTTGCCGTCCGCCAGCCGCTCGATCTTCGCCGGGGCCTGCAGGTTCCAGTCCTGGCCACCGGCTTGTACCTCGCCACTGGCCAGGCGCCCGCGCCAGTTGCCCTTGTCGAGATTGCCGTCCAGGGCCAGAGCCAGCTTGACCGGCGGGCCGGCCAGGTCCAACTGGACTTTCTGGCTCTTGATGTCGCCCTGGGCGCTGGCAGTCAGGGTGCCGACCTGGGTTTCGCCGGCCTGAATGCCGCTGCCCTTGAGGTCGAGCCTGGCGCGCTGGGCGCTGTCGAGCGTGGCGTCGAGGCTCAGGCTCTGCAGGCGATTATCGGCGAATGCCAATTGCTGGCCTTTTAGATCAAGCTTGCCTTGCGGCGCCTTCAGGCTGCCGGCGACATCCACCCGGCCATTGATCTGCCCGCGCAGCTGTGGCCACAACTGGGCCAGACGCGCCAGCTTGATATCGATCTGCCCTGCCAGACGCTGCTGCAAGCTGCCACTGCCGTTGATGCGATTGTCGCCCAGGCGGATATCCAGGTTGGCCAGGGTCCATTGCTCGCCCGCCCCTTCGGCCTTGGCGGCCAGCACGGCGGTTTGCCCACGCAGACGGCCCTTGAGGTCGAGGTCGGCGTTGAGCTTGAGCTGTTCATTCTTGAACTCACCCTTGCTGCGCAGTGGGCCGGCCAGGGTGCCCGGCAATTCGGCGACCCAATACGCCGGGTTCAACGCCGACAGGTCCAACGCTGTGTCCCAGGCGATGCCGTCGGCAAATTGCAGGTTCAGGTGGCCCTCGGCCTTGCCTTGGCCGGCGCTCAGTTTCAACTCCGGCAGGAAGACCTGCTTGAGGTCGCCACTGAACGGCGTGACCACATTGAATTTGCCGGCGGGGCCGTCGAGGTCGGCCTTGAGGTTGCCGAGGTAGTTGCCGTCTTTGTAGGAAACTTCACCATTAAAGGTACGCAATACCACCTGCGGCTCGTCGATCAGTGGGTAGAGGCGATGCCAGGGGAAATCCCGCCAGTCGATCCTGGCGTCGGCGCTGAAGCCTTGTTGCCAGTCCAGGTTGGCGTTGAGCTTGAGGCTTTGCTGGTCGCCGGCAGTCAGGTCGAGCCCGGCGATCTGCGCGCCCTTGGCGTCGACCTTGCCTTGCAGCAGCAAGTCCACCGGCCCTTTTTCCGCCGGCAACAGCGCTTTGCCCAGCAGTTGGTAACCGTTGTGCAAATCACCTTGGGCGGTGAGGTCCAGTTGATTGAGTTGCAGGGTGTCGGGCAGGTCGGCGCTGGCTTTGAAGCCATCAGCGGTGAGGTGCAGTTGCGCGGGAAGGTTCTCCACCAGGGGCTGCAGTTCGCCGCTGAGCTTGGCCGGCAGGTAGCCGCTGCTGTCGGCGTCGAGCTTGAGGGTCTTGAGCAAGTCGCCATCGACCTTGAGGGCCACCTTCCACGGCGCGCCGCCCGGGGCATAGGGCAAGCTCAGGTTGCCGGTGGCGGTCAGCGGCCAATCGCCCACAGGTTGCAACAGGCCATTGAGGTCCAGCACCAGCCCATCGCGCTGCAGGTGCACCGAGTCGATCTGCAGACCCGCCGCCGTCCAGTGCGCGGCCAATTGCAGGCCCTTGAGCTCTTCGCTGCCATTGAATAACAGCCTACCGACGCGAACTTCGCCCAACTGGATGGCAACCGGCAATTTCAACTCAGGCAATTGGACCGGCCCGCTGCTGTCTTCCGTACTGGGCGCAAAGTGCAGGTTGACCTGTTCCACGTCCAACTGATTGATGCACACCGTCATGCGCAACAGGCAGGCCGGTGACCAATCGAATTTCGGCGCATCAAGCTCGACGCGGCTGGTGCCCTGCTGCCAAAGGAGGTGATCGGCGCTCCATTGGCCACCTAAATGCCCCTGGAAGTTCTCGACGCTCAAACCCGGCACCTGGCCCAACGCCCAACGGCTGCCCGCCTGGGTGCCAAGCAGCGCCCATAACCCCACAAACGCTAAAGCGAGGAGCGCCACCACGGCCAGCCCCGCTATTTTCAAACCACGCATCACAGCTCAGGCCCCATGGAAAAGTGCAGTCGAATGCCGCCCGGATCTTCGAGGGCATGGGCCAGGTCGAGGCGGATCGGCCCCACCGGCGAGACCCAGCGGATACCCACGCCGACACCGGTTTTCAGGCTGGGCATGTCCAGGGTGTTAAACGAGTTGCCCTGGTCGATAAAGGTCGCGATCCGCCATTTCTCGGCGATGGAGTATTGATACTCGGCGCTCAGGGCCACCATGTAGCGGCCGCCGATACGGTCACCACGGTCGTTCTCCGGCGACAGGGTCTGGTACTCGTAGCCGCGTACGCTCTGGTCACCCCCGGCAAAGAAGCGCAGCGAGGGCGGCACGGATTTGTAGCCGTTGGTGGCACTGCCGCCGAACTGTGCACGGCCCAGGAAGCGATGGTTGTCCCACAGCGTGGTCAGGCCCTTGATGGTCGCCGTGCCGTAAAGCAGGTTGGTGTCGGAACCGAGCCCTTCCTTGGCGACCTTGGTGTCGAACATCAAGCGGTAGCCGTTGTGCGGGTCGATACGGTTGTCGCTGCGCAGGTAGGAATAACTGATCCCCGGCATCACCAGGTTACTCAAGCCGGAATCATTGCCCAGGCGATATTCTTCACGCTGGTACTTGAGCGAGATGATCCGGGTCCAGCCACTGGGCAACTTGCTGTGCCATTCGGGACCGACCGTGAGCAATTTACTCAAGGTGTCGGTGCCGGCGAGTTCTTCGTTCTGGTAGCCGCCGGCAAAGCGCAGCTTGTCGGTCAGCGGCGGGTCCAGCGGCACGTCGTACCACAGCCCGACGTTCTGGCGCGGCGCCGATAATTCGGCTTCCCAGCCGTAGCTATGGCCTTGGGGGTTGACCCAGTGGCGGGTCCAGTTGGCCTTGCCGCGCGGGCCGACGTCGGTCGAGTAGCCCAGGCCCAGGCCCATGGTGCGCGGCTTGCGGGTTTCCAACTGCACCGCCACCGGGATCACATCGTCGGTGGCGGCAGCGGGTGCGGCGTCCACGCGCACGCCTTCGAAGAACCCGCTCGCTTGCAGGTTCTGATTGAGTTCGGCGATCAATTCGGAATCGTAGGGGGTGCCGCTTTTGAACGGCACCATGCGTTGCAGCAGGTCGGCATCGAACGGCGTGTCGCCGGTGAAGTTGACCTTGCCCATGGTGTAGCGCTTGCCACTGTCATAAATGAGTTCGATATCGGCCACGCCCGCCTTGGGGTCCACCGACAGCTTCTGGCTGGTAAAACGCCCGCTGAAAAAGCCGTAGCGTGAGGCCTGGTTCTGGATCAGACGCTTGGCGTCTTCATAATGGCCGTGGTTGAGCACGGCGCCGGGCTTGAGGTCGTCACCGGCCGGCACGCGAAACGCCTTGAGGCTAGCCGCCTGGCCGTCGACCCGAATGGTCACGTTGCGCAAATGCACCGGTTCGCCGGGGTCGATGGTGAGGATCAGGCGCGGGTTTTTGCCGCCCTGTACATCACTGGCGATCTGCGGCTGATAGAAACCCAGAGCCTGCGCCGCTTTGCGCGCCTGCTCCTCGGCGCCACGGCTGAACCGCAGCAACGCTTCTTCATCACGATCGCCGACCCCGCCGATATAGCCTTCGATGTTGGCTTTCAACGCGTCGTTGGAGGGTTTGACACGCACGTCCAATTCGCTTTGCGCCAAAGCGCCGCAGCTTGTGAACAGCAGAACCAAGCCGCTGGTAAATCTTCCTGGAAACTTCATAGGCGCGGATGCTACACGAGCTAGGGAGACTGTTTGAACTCGGAATTGTCTGAATAATTCTGTCTTAACCCGTTGCAGCATGTAACGCCTGGGTATTGGGGTGAAAAAACACGTGCTCCAGGATCGGCCCTACGGCGACTTCACCGATTTCCTCATAGCCTTGGCGTTTGTAGAACTCAAGGTAGCGGGAGTTGCCGGTGTCGAGCACCACGCCCGACGAGTGTGGGTCTTCGGCACACCAGTTGTGCACCGCTTCCAGCAGTTGCTCGCCGTAGTGCTTGCCCTGGAATTGCGGATGAATGCCCAACAGCGGCAGCACATGCACCGCGTCCCCCGGCAGGCACGCCAACACCGCGTGATGGTATTCCAGGTAACGGCGCGTACCGCGCACGCCGGTGCTCAGCCACATGCGCAATTGCCAGGCCCAGCTCTCGGTGATCCCCAGGCGCCGTTGCGGTGGCGCGATCAAGGCAATGCCGATCAAGCGGTCATTCACCAATAGGCCGATGGCCGGCAAGTTCTGGAAGAAATGCTGCTTGACCAGCTCGCGCACCGTGGCCCGCACGCGCTGCTCGTAGCCCGGACGCTCGGCTTCGAAGATATAGGCGAAGGTCGGCTCATGACGATAGGCCTGGTACAGCAATGAGCGGGCTTCGCGGGAATATCCGCTGTCGAGCAGGTGAATCTGGGCAGTGGTGTCGGGCATACGTTCAATCTCCCTGGGCGCCATTGAAAGGTGGCGTTCTTATGGGTACGAACTTGTACGGCGCGAGTCGTTCCCAGACATTAGCAGTGCATCCACCCTACCGCCACGCTGGCCCCCGTCGGACTTGTCGGCTAGCATCGCCGTTTTGCCAGACTGGACTGCCGACCATGAAAATCGTCTCTTTCAATATCAACGGGCTGCGCGCCCGCCCTCATCAGTTGGCGGCGTTGATCGAGAAACACCAACCCGACGTGATCGGTCTGCAGGAAACCAAAGTCCACGATGACCAGTTCCCCTTGGCCGAAGTACAGGCTTTGGGCTATCACGTGTATTACCACGGGCAAAAAGGCCATTACGGCGTAGCGCTGCTTTCGCGCAAAGAGGCGCTAAGCGTGCACAAAGGCTTTGCCACGGATGAAGAGGACGCCCAGCGCCGTTTTATCTGGGGCACCTTCGCGGATGAAAACGGCCACCCGATCACCGTGATGAACGGCTACTTCCCCCAGGGCGAAAGCCGCGACCACCCGACCAAGTTCCCGGCCAAGCAGCGCTTCTATGCAGACCTGCAGCACCTGCTGGAAAGCCAGTTCAACAATGAGCAGGCTCTGGTGGTGATGGGCGACGTGAACATTTCCCCGGAAGACTGCGATATCGGCATCGGCGCCGACAACGCCAAGCGCTGGCTGAAAACCGGCAAGTGCAGTTTCCTGCCGGAAGAGCGCGAATGGATGGCGCGCCTGAAAAATTGGGGCCTGGTGGACAGCTTCCGGCACTTGAACCCGACGGTAGCCGACCGCTTCAGCTGGTTCGATTACCGCAGCCGCGGCTTTGAAGACGAGCCCAAGCGTGGCTTGCGCATTGATGTGATCCTGGCGTCCAACGGCTTGCTGGCGCGGGTCAAGGATGCCGGTGTGGATTACGAGTTGCGCGGTTTGGAAAAGCCGTCGGACCATGCACCGATCTGGCTTGAGTTGAGCTGATTCCCGGCTGAACCTGGTTGTTTCAGTGTGGGAGGGGGCTTGCTCCCGATAGCGAAGGGTCAGTCGGCAAATGTATCAACTGATCCACCGCTATCGGGAGCAAGCCCCCTCCCACATTTTGTCCCCCGGTGTGGCAGTCATATTGATGTCATCTGCCTGACTTATTCTGCCGGCACTCCCTTTGGCTAAAGAAGGTGCCGGCATGAGGCTGCGCGTTCTGTTCCTGCTGACCCTGTTCCCGCTCGTCGCGGTGGCCGCTGCCCTCCCCGTTCCCGACCAAGGCCCTGCGTTACGCATCCAGGGCTCCAACACGATTGGCGCGGCACTGGGGCCGGCGCTGGTCAAAGGGGTGATGGAGCATCAGGGGTTGCAGGGAATACACGGCGAACCCACCCCAGGCAGCAATGAACAGCGCTGGGTGGGCAAGACGCGCCAGGGCAAAACGGTAACCATCGAGGTCGCGGCCCACGGCTCCAGCACCGGGTTTACCGCACTGAACATGGCCAACGCCGACCTGGCGGCGTCTTCGCGCCCCATCAAGGACAGCGAGCTGGTAGACCTCGAGCCCCTGGGTGACCTGAAAAGCCCTGAAGCCGAACAAGTGATTGCCATCGATGGCCTGGCGATCATCCTCAACCCGCGCAACCCGCTCACCACCTTGAACACCGAGCAATTGGCGCAGATTTTCAACGGTGAGGTCAGTACCTGGGAGGCACTGGGCGGGATCGGTGGCGGCATCCATTTGTATGCGCGGGATGATCAGTCCGGCACCTATGACACGTTCAAGGAGCTGGTATTGAGCCGGCGTGGCAAGCCCCTGGCCACCAGTGCCCAGCGTTTCGAGTCCAGTGAGGCCTTGTCCGATGCGGTGAGCCACGATCCCCAAGGCATTGGCTTTATCGGCCTGCCCTATGTGCGCCAGGCCAAGGCCGTGGCGATTGTCGACGGCGACTCCCAACCCATGCTGCCGCTGGCCAGCCTGATTGCGACCGAGGACTACCCGTTGTCACGCCGGTTGTTCTTTTACCTGCCGCCGTCCAACCACAACCCTTGGGCCAAAGCCCTGGTGGACTTTACCCAGAGCGGCAAAGGCCAGGCGATCGTGGCGGCCAGTGGCTTTATTGCCCAGCACGTGCAGGCGATCAGTGTGGAGCCACGCCCATCGATGCCCGAGGACTATCAAGCCATCGCCCGCGACGCCCAGCGCTTGAGCGTGAACTTCCGCTTCGAGGAAGGCAGCGCCAGCCTGGACAACAAGGCGCGGCAGGATTTGCAGCGGGTGGTGGCGTACCTGAAAGGCCACGGCAAGCTCGACAAGCAGGTCACGTTGGTGGGGTTTGGCGATGTGAAGAATGATCCGCAGCGGGCGGCGTTGCTGTCCGAGCTGCGGGCGATGGCGGTACGCCGGGAACTGGTCAAGAGCGGCGTGGTGCTGCGTGATATCCGTGGGTTTGGTGCGCAGATGCCGGTGGCGGCGAATACGGCGGATGAGGGGCGGATCAAGAATCGGCGGGTGGAGGTTTGGGTGTACTGAGATCTGTGGGGGTTGTGTTGTTGATACTGGCCTCATCGGGAGCAAGCCCCCTCCCACACTTGATTGGATTCGCAAATTTCTATTTGTGAATACAGTCTAGTGTGGGAGGGGGCTTGCTCCCGATGGCAGGCGACGCAGTCCTACTGCCCGCTACGCATCAGTTCCCGCGGCACATACTTGCCGATCTCGAACTTGCCGATCGCCGCGCGGTGCACTTCGTCCGGGCCGTCGGCCAGGCGCAGGGTGCGTTGCATGGCGTACATGTAGGCCAACGGGAAGTCGTTGGACACGCCCGCGCCGCCATGGATCTGGATCGCCCGGTCGATGACCTTCAACGCTACGTTCGGCGCCACCACCTTGATCTGGGCAATTTCGCTTTTCGCCACTTTATTGCCGACAGTGTCCATCATGTACGCCGCTTTCAAGGTCAGCAGGCGCGCCATGTCGATTTCCATGCGCGAGTCGGCGATCTTGTCGATATTGCCGCCCAGACGAGCCAATGGCTTGCCGAATGCGGTACGGCTGACGGAGCGCTTGCACATCAGTTCCAGTGCGCGCTCGGCCATGCCGATCGAGCGCATGCAATGGTGGATACGGCCCGGGCCAAGGCGCCCCTGGGCAATCTCGAAGCCCCGGCCTTCGCCGAGCAGCACGTTTTCGTAGGGCACCCGCACATTCTCGAACAGCACTTCGGCGTGACCGTGGGGGGCATCGTCGTAGCCGAATACCGGCAGCGGGCGCAGGATTTTCACGCCGGGCGTATCCACCGGCACCAGGATCATCGAGTGCTGCTGGTGACGCGGCGCGTCCGGGTTGCTCAGGCCCATGAAGATCAGGATCTTGCAGCGCGGGTCACATGCGCCGGAGGTCCACCATTTTTTACCGTTGATCACCCATTCGTCGCCCTGGCGCTCGGCGCGGGCAGCCATGTTGGTGGCGTCTGAGGACGCCACGTCCGGTTCGGTCATGGCAAAGGCAGAGCGGATTTCGCCGCGCAGCAACGGTTCGAGCCAGCGCTGCTTCTGTTCTTCATTGGCATAACGCACCAGCACTTCCATGTTGCCGGTGTCGGGAGCCGAACAATTGAAGGGCTCCGGGCCGAGCAAGGAGCGCCCCATGATTTCGGCCAGCGGCGCATATTCAAGGTTGGTCAGGCCGGCGCCCAGTTCGGATTCCGGCAGGAACAGGTTCCACAAGCCCTCGGCTTTGGCCTTGGCCTTCAACTCTTCCATGATGGCAGTGGGCTGCCAGCGATCGCCTTCGCTGACCTGGCGTTCAAACACCGGCTCGGCCGGGTAGACATACGCATCCATGAAGGCGGTGACGCGCTCACGCAGTTCCTGAACCTTGGGCGAATAGGCAAAATCCATGGGCAGCTCCCTTCTTTGAGAGGTTGTTTAGGGCATGGAATTGATGCTAGAACAGCGCTGATAATTTACCTAGCCTATTCTCGGCGTGTATTAACATTCATCACCGATATATGATCAACGCATGAGCACCTGACAAATCGCCATCTAACAATAAGAGCGCAACGCAATGAATCTGAGCAAGGTCGACCTCAACCTGTTTATCGTTTTTGATGCGATCTATACCGAAGCCAACCTGACCCGCGCCGGGCAGATTGTCGGCATCACCCAGCCGGCGGTATCCAACGCACTGGCGCGTCTGCGCGAAACCTTCAACGACCCGCTGTTCGTGCGTACCGCCCAGGGCATGGTGCCCACGCCCATGGCGCAGAACATCATCGGCCCGGTGCGCAATGCCTTGTCGTTGCTGCGGGTGTCGGTACAGGAAAGCCGGATTTTCAACCCCCAGCAGGCGGCCAAGACCTACCGCATCAGCATGACCGACCTCACCGAAGCGGTGATTCTGCCCCTGCTGTTCCAGCGTCTGCGCCGCCTGGCGCCCACGGTAGCGATCGAGAGTTTCCTGTCCAAACGCCGCGAGACCACCAAAGAGCTGGCGGCCGGGCGCCTGGACTTTGCCGTGGATGCGCCGCTGAACACCGACCCACAGGTGCGCCACGTCAAGTTGATGGAAGACCGCTACGTGTGTGCGATGCGCAAAGGCCATCCACTGGCGGGCAAAGACAAGTTCACCCTGGATGACTACCTGGCACTGACCCATATTCACATCTCCAGCCGCCGCAACGGCCTGGGCCATGTCGACCTGGCGCTGGGCAAGATGGGCATCCAGCGCAAGATCGCCCTGCGCTCGCAGCATTACCTGATGGCCTCGCAGGTGTTGCAGCAGACCGACATGGTGATGACCGTGCCCGAACGCTTCGCCCGCCGCCACGAACTGCACTGGTTCAACCTGCCGGTCAACGACGTGCCGCCCGTGGAAACCCACTTGTACTGGCATGAGAGCACCGACCAGGACCCGGCCAACCGCTGGATGCGTGAGCAAATGATCGAGTTGTGCCAACAAGTCATGGCACAGGAAAAGAAGTTCGACAGCAAACCGGCTTGACCTTGACGTATACGTAAAGCTGACACTAGCCTAGCGCCCAAGCCATCCCTTGAGCGCCACCATGAGTACGACCTACAGCATCTCCGACCTCGCCCGCGAACTCGACATCACCACCCGCGCCATTCGCTTCTACGAAGAACAAGGCCTGCTGGCCCCGGAACGCCGGGGCCAGGAGCGCATCTACTCGGCGCGGGACAAGGTCAGCCTCAAGCTGATCCTGCGCGGCAAGCGCATCGGCTTCTCCCTGGCCGAGTGCCGCGAGTTGATCGAACTCTACGACCCCACCAGCGGCAACCACGTGCAACTCAACAGCATGCTGGCCAAGATCGCCGAACGGCGTGCGCAGCTTGAGCAACAGTTGCTGGATATCGAACAAATGAAGCTGGAACTGGACACCGCCGAAGAGCGCTGCACCCAGGCCCTGGCGCACACCATGAGCCAAGCCGGCCATTGATCAGAAGGTAACTGCCATGTCCCTCCCCTCGTATGTCCGCCTGGTCGAAGTCGGCCCACGCGACGGTCTGCAGAACGAAGCCCAGCCCATCAGCGTGGCCGACAAGGTCCAATTGGTGAACGCGCTCAGCGCGGCGGGCTTGAGCTATATCGAAGTCGGCAGTTTCGTTTCACCCAAATGGGTGCCGCAGATGGCCGGGTCGGCCGAGGTGTTTGCACAGATCCAGCGCAAACCTGGGGTGACCTACGGTGCCCTGGCGCCGAACCTGCGCGGTTTTGAAGATGCGCTGGCTGCGGGGGTGAAGGAAGTCGCGGTCTTTGCGGCGGCGTCGCAGGCGTTTTCACAACGCAATATCAACTGCTCCATCAGCGAAAGCCTGGAGCGCTTCGCGCCGATCATGGCCGCCGCCCGGCAGCATGGCGTCAGCGTACGCGGCTATGTGTCCTGTGTGCTGGGCTGCCCCTATGAGGGTGAAGTTGCACCAGAACAAGTGGCGGCTGTCGCGCGGGAGTTGTACGCCATGGGCTGTTATGAAGTGTCCCTGGGCGACACCATCGGCACCGGCACCGCAGGCGCCACGCGGCGCTTGTTCGAGGTGGTGGGCGCCCAAGTGCCGCGGGACAAGCTGGCGGGGCACTTTCACGACACCTATGGCCAGGCGATCGCCAATATCTACGCCAGCCTGCTGGAAGGGATCAGTGTGTTCGACAGCTCTATCGCGGGCCTCGGCGGCTGTCCTTATGCCAAGGGCGCCAGCGGTAACGTCGCCAGCGAAGATGTGCTGTACCTGCTCAACGGCTTGGGTATCGAGACCGGTATCGACCTGGACGCCTTGATACGTGCAGGCCAAAAGATCAGCGCGGTGCTGGGCCGCCCCACGGGCTCGCGGGTGGCCAAGGCGCGTAACGCCGTTTGAGTAGCGTGGTCGTGACAATGTGTTACCGCCTCGCTACTTAACGAGTAACACGGGAACATATTTTGTCTTATTTGCCGTAGGCCGTTGCCTACTAAAAAATCAAACCATTGATTTTAAAGGGTTTTAAAAAGTTGGCACGGCTTCTGCTATCTCTATGGCATAACAAGAATAAAAAGCGCCAAACCTAATAAAAATAAGACGAAACGACTCTGACATAACAAAAACAACACGGCAGAGACGCAGCTAACAGATTTTTTTGGAGAAGATGTGCTTCGCAGGGTACGGCATGCCGAAACCCGCAACCGGATAGAGAACAATAAAACTACCATCAGGTAGCTACCCACTGGTTGGATCGCACGCGAAGAAGCAGATCAGCGCTCAAAAAAATACGTTTGCTCTTGACCCCGCATGGGGGTCGCCAAAAACAGCGGTAAAGGGTAACGGCTGCCAAAAACAACAATAGGCCGCCCCTCAATAATAAAAAAAGAGCACGCAACGACAAATTAAAGGGGACCTTCGGGTCCCCTTTGTGCTTTCCGGGGTTTACCCCCGCCCTTCCCCCAGCTCTTCGATGGAAATCTCGCGCATGCGGAATTTCTGCACCTTGCCCGTCACCGTCATCGGAAACTCATCCACGAACTTGAAATACCGGGGCGTCTTGAAGTGGGCGATACGGCCCTTGCACCAGGTTTGCAGTTCCAGCTCATTGGCGGCGTGGCCGGGATGGAACTTGACCCAAGCGACGATCTCTTCACCGTAGCGCGCGTCCGGGATGCCGATGACCTGCACATCCGCCACCGCCGGATGGGTGAAGAAAAACTCCTCCAGCTCACGCGGGTACACGTTCTCGCCACCTCGGATGATCATGTCCTTGTTGCGTCCGGCAATGCTCACGTAGCCCTGCTCATCCATGGTCGCAAGGTCGCCGGTGTGCATCCAGCCGGCATCGTCGATGGCCTCTCGGGTGGCTTGCGGGTGGTTCCAGTAGCCGAGCATCACGCTGTAGCCACGGGTGCACAACTCGCCGATCTCGCCCCGCGCCACAGTGTTACCGGCAGTGTCGATGATCTTGTTTTCCAACTGCGGCTGGGTGCGGCCAACGGTGGTGACACGGCGCTCGAGGTCGTCATCCGGCCCCGTCTGCAGCGACACCGGGCTGGTTTCGGTCATGCCGTAGGCGATCTGCACCTCGCTCATGTGCAGCTCGCTGATCACTCGGCGCATCACCTCAATAGGGCACGTGGCGCCGGCCATGATGCCGGTGCGCAAGGTCGACAGGTCGAACTCGCGTCGGCGTGGGTGATCCAGCATCGCGATAAACATGGTCGGCACACCGTACAGGCCGGTCGCGCGCTCTTCGGCGACGGCGGTGAGGGTCAGCAGCGGATCAAAGCCATCATTCGGATAAATCATGGTGGTGCCGTGGGTGATACAGCCCAGGTTGCCCATGACCATGCCAAAACAGTGATACAGCGGCACCGGGATCACCAGGCGATCCTGCGCCGTCAGGCCCAGGCTTTCGCCGACCATGTAACCGTTATTGAGGATGTTGTGGTGACTGAGGGTGGCGCCCTTGGGGAAGCCGGTAGTGCCGGAGGTGTACTGGAGGTTGACGGCTTGGTCGAAGTGCAGGCTGGCTTGGCGGGTATGCAATTGCTCGGGCGGCACGCCTGCACCGAGCGCCGCCAGTTGCGACCAGGGCAGGAAACCCGCAGGCGGGGCCGGGTCGAGACTGATGATGCCGCGCAGGTCGGGCTTCAACTCCAGCAGCATGGCGTGGTAATCGGAAGTCTTGAACGACCCGGCGCATACCAGCCACTGGCAGCCGGACTGCTTGAGCACGTACTCCAGTTCGCTGCTGCGATACGCCGGGTTGATGTTGACCAGGATCACGCCGATCTTGGCGCTGGCGATCTGGCTGATGCACCACTGGGCACAGTTGGGCGCCCAAATACCCAGGCGATCGCCGGTTTGCATGCCCAGGGCCAGGAATGCGCGGGCGTGCAGATCCACCGCCGCAGACAGTTGCCGCCAGGTGTAGCGACATTGCTGGTGACGCACCACCAGTGCCTCGCCATCCGGATACTGCGCGACGGTGCGATCGAATGCCTGGCCAATGGTCATGGCCAGCAAGGTCTTGTCCTGGGAGCCACGGCTGTAGCTCTGATGCGGTTGATCCATAACGACCCCTGTTGTCTTTTTTGTAGGTTGACGTAAACGTAAACTACGATTGACAGCGTCGCAAGGCAAGCTTACGTTAACGTAAAGGTTAGCGACCTCCCCTGGCGCTCAACCCACACAACAACAAAGCTCACATTAAGGTGCCTGTCCATGAGTTACCCGTCCCTTAACTTCGCCCTCGGCGAAACCATCGACATGCTGCGCGATCAAGTGCAGTCCTTCGTGGCCAAGGAGCTGGCACCGCGCGCGGCACAGATCGACAGCGACAACCTGTTCCCCGCCGATATGTGGCGCAAGTTCGGGGACATGGGCCTGCTGGGCATCACCGTCGCGGAAGAATATGGCGGCGCCGGCCTGGGTTACCTGGCCCACGTGGTGGCAATTGAAGAGATCAGCCGCGCTTCGGCTTCGGTCGGCTTGTCCTACGGCGCCCACTCCAATCTCTGCGTCAACCAGATCAACCGCAACGGCAGCCACGCGCAGAAACTCAAGTACCTGCCCCAGCTGATCAGCGGCGAACATATCGGCGCACTGGCCATGAGTGAGCCGAATGCCGGCTCCGATGTGGTCTCGATGAAGCTGCGCGCCGACAAACGCGGCGATCACTACGTGCTTAACGGCAGCAAGACCTGGATCACCAACGGCCCGGACGCCCACACCTATGTGATCTACGCCAAGACCGACCTGGAAAAAGGCGCCCATGGCATCACCGCATTTATTGTCGAGCGCGACTGGAAAGGCTTCAGCCGCAGCAACAAGTTCGACAAGCTGGGCATGCGCGGCTCCAACACCTGCGAGCTGTTCTTCGATGACGTCGAGGTGCCCGAAGAAAATATCCTCGGTACGCTCAATGGCGGTGTCAAAGTGCTGATGAGCGGCCTGGACTACGAACGCGTGGTCCTGGCGGGTGGCCCGATTGGCATCATGCAAGCCTGCATGGACCTGATCGTGCCGTATATCCACGACCGCAAGCAGTTCGGCCAGAGCATCGGTGAGTTCCAGCTGATCCAGGGCAAGGTCGCCGACATGTACACCCAACTCAACGCCTGCCGCGCTTACCTGTACGCGGTCGCCCAGGCCTGCGAGCGCGGCGAAACCACGCGCAAGGACGCTGCCGGGGTGATCCTGTTCAGTTCCGAACGCGCCACGCAGATGGCCCTCGATGCCATCCAGATTCTCGGCGGCAATGGCTACATCAATGAGTTCCCTGCCGGACGCCTGTTGCGTGACGCCAAGCTGTATGAAATCGGCGCCGGCACCAGCGAAATTCGCCGGATGCTGATCGGTCGCGAACTCTTCAACGAAACCCGCTGAGGGAGCACGCCATGGCCACCTTGCACACCCAGCTCAACCCGCGCTCGGCGGAGTTCGCCGCCAACAGCAGGGCGATGCGCGAACAAGTCGACGCCCTCCACGCCTTGCTTGCTCAAGTACAGCAAGGCGGCGGCGCCAAGGCCCAGGAGCGGCACACCTCACGCGGCAAACTGCTGCCGCGTGAGCGCATCAACCGCCTGCTGGATCCCGGCTCGCCGTTTCTGGAACTCAGCCAGTTGGCCGCTCACCAGGTCTACGGTGAAGACGTGCCGGCCGCCGGGGTGATTGCCGGGATCGGCCGCGTGGAAGGCGTCGAATGCATGATCGTCGCCAACGACGCCACGGTGAAAGGCGGCTCCTACTACCCGCTCACCGTCAAAAAACACCTGCGCGCCCAGACCATCGCCGAGCAGAACCGCCTGCCGTGCATCTACCTGGTGGACTCCGGTGGCGCCAACTTGCCGCGTCAGGATGAAGTGTTCCCTGACCGCGAGCACTTTGGGCGGATCTTCTTCAACCAGGCGAACATGAGCGCCCAGGGCATCCCGCAGATCGCCGTGGTCATGGGCTCATGCACCGCAGGCGGTGCCTATGTGCCCGCCATGGCGGACGAAGCAATCATGGTGCGTCAGCAAGCCACCATCTTCCTCGCCGGCCCGCCGCTGGTGAAAGCCGCTACCGGCGAAGTGGTCAGCGCCGAAGACCTTGGCGGCGCGGACGTGCACTGCAAAATCTCCGGCGTGGCCGACCACTATGCCGACAGCGATGAACACGCCCTGGCCCTGGCGCGCCGCAGTGTAGCCAACCTCAACTGGCGCAAGCAGGGTGAGTTGCGGCAACGGCCGCCCGAGGCGCCGCTGTACAGCGGCGAAGAACTCTACGGCGTGATCCCGGCCGATGCCAAGCAACCGTTCGATGTCCGCGAGGTCATCGCACGGCTGGTCGACGGCTCGGTGTTCGATGAATTCAAGGCACTGTTCGGCACCACACTGGTGTGCGGTTTTGCGCACCTGCAGGGCTACCCGGTTGCGATCCTGGCCAATAACGGCATCTTGTTCGCCGAAGCCGCGCAAAAAGGCGCGCACTTTATCGAACTGGCCTGCCAGCGCGGGATTCCACTGGTATTCCTGCAGAACATCACCGGGTTCATGGTCGGCCAGAAGTATGAGGCCGGCGGTATCGCCAAACACGGCGCCAAGCTGGTCACGGCAGTGGCCTGTGCCAAGGTGCCGAAGTTCACGGTCATCATCGGCGGCAGTTTTGGTGCGGGTAACTACGGTATGTGCGGCCGAGCCTACGACCCACGCTTCCTGTGGATGTGGCCGAACGCACGCATTGGCGTGATGGGTGCCGAACAGGCGGCCGGCGTGCTGGTGCAGGTCAAGCGCGAACAAGCCGAACGTGCGGGCACAGGGTTCAGTGCCGAGGAAGAGGCGGCGATCAAGCAGCCGATCCTCGACCAGTACGAGACTCAGGGCCACCCCTACTACTCCAGCGCACGCCTGTGGGACGACGGTGTCATCGACCCGTTGCAGACCCGCGACGTGCTGGCCCTGGCCTTGTCCGCCGCGCTGAACGCCCCCATCGAGCCGAGCCGCTTCGGCGTGTTCCGCATGTAAATGGAGCTGTACCCCATGAGCGATTTCAACACCCTCGAACTGGTCACCGACACGCGTGGTTTCGCCACCCTGTGGCTCAGTCGTGAGACCAAGAACAACGCGTTCAATGCCGAGATGATCCGTGAATTGATCATCGCCCTCGACCGGGTACAGGCCGACCCGTCCCTGCGCTTTCTGGTGCTGCGCGGGCGCGGCAAACACTTCAGCGCCGGTGCCGACCTGGCCTGGATGCAACAATCGGCCGAGCTGGACTACCACACCAACCTGGACGACGCTCGCGAGCTGGCCGAGTTGATGTACAACCTGGCCAAGCTGAAGATCCCGACCCTCGCGGTGGTGCAAGGGGCGGCTTATGGCGGCGCCCTGGGCCTGATCAGTTGCTGCGATATGGCGATTGGCGCCGATGATGCGCAGTTCTGCTTGTCGGAAGTGCGCATCGGCCTGGCCCCGGCCGTGATCAGCCCGTTTGTGGTGCAAGCCATCGGCGAACGCGCGGCGCGCCGCTATGCCTTGACGGCCGAGCGCTTTGGCGGCCAGCGCGCACGGGAAATCGGCCTGTTGGCGGAAAGCTACCCCGCCACTGAGCTGGACCTGCAGGTCGAACAGTGGGTCGCCAACCTGCTGCAAAACAGCCCGGCCGCAATGCGCGCCAGCAAGGATTTGCTGCGCGAAGTCGGCAACGGCGCGCTCACCCCGGCCCTGCGCCGCTATTGCGAAAATGCCATTGCGCGGATTCGTGTCAGCGCCGAAGGCCAGGAAGGCTTGCGCGCCTTCCTGCAAAAACGCCCGCCCAGTTGGCAAGCGCAGGAGCCACGTTCATGAGCAAGCTGACCACCGTACTGGTCGCCAACCGTGGCGAAATTGCCTGTCGCGTGATGCGCACGGCCAAAGCCATGGGCCTGACCACCGTGGCCGTGCACAGCGCCACCGATCGCGATGCACGCCACAGTCGCGAGGCAGACATTCGCGTTGACCTGGGTGGCAGCAAAGCGACCGACAGCTACCTGCAAATCGACAAACTGATCGCCGCCGCCCAGGCTAGCGGCGCCCAGGCGATTCATCCGGGCTACGGCTTCCTCTCGGAAAACGCCGGCTTTGCGCGTGCGATTGAAGCGGCTGGTTTGATCTTCCTCGGCCCGCCCGCCTCGGCCATCGACGCCATGGGCAGCAAGTCGGCGGCCAAGGCACTGATGGAAACCGCAGGCGTGCCGCTGGTGCCGGGTTATCACGGCGAGGCCCAGGACCTGGAGACCTTCCGCAGCGCCTGCGAACGTATCGGCTACCCAGTGCTGCTCAAGGCCACGGCCGGCGGCGGCGGCAAGGGCATGAAGGTGGTCGAGGACGTCAGCCAACTGGCCGAAGCCTTGGCTTCCGCCCAGCGCGAAGCGCTATCGTCCTTCGGCAATGGGCAGATGCTGGTGGAGAAGTACCTGCTCAAGCCACGCCATGTGGAAATCCAGGTGTTTGCCGATCAGCAGGGCCACTGCCTGTACCTCAATGAGCGCGACTGCTCGATTCAGCGTCGGCATCAAAAAGTCGTGGAGGAAGCGCCCGCCCCCGGCTTGAGCGTGGAACAACGCAAAGCCATGGGTGAAGCCGCCGTGCGTGCGGCCCAGGCCATCGGTTATGTGGGCGCGGGCACCGTGGAGTTCTTGCTGGACGCGCGCGGCGAGTTTTTCTTCATGGAGATGAACACACGGCTGCAGGTGGAACACCCGGTCACCGAGGCGATTACCGGCCTGGACCTGGTGGCCTGGCAGATCCGTGTCGCCCAGGGCGAACCACTGCCGATCACCCAGGAGCAGGTGCCGTTGATCGGCCATGCGATTGAAGTGCGCCTGTATGCCGAAGACCCGGCCAATGATTTCCTGCCGGCCACCGGGCATCTGGCGCTGTATCGCGAGTCGGCGCCGGGCCCCGGCCGCCGCGTGGACAGCGGCGTTGCCCAGGGGGACAGTGTCTCGCCATTCTACGACCCGATGCTGGGCAAGCTGATTGCCTGGGGCGAAGACCGCGAACAGGCACGGTTGCGGTTATTGAGCATGCTCGATGAGTTCGCCGTCGGCGGGCTCAAGACCAACCTGGGTTTTCTGCGGCGGATCATCGGGCATCCGGCGTTTGCGGCGGCAGAGTTGGATACCGGGTTTATTCCGCGCTATCAGGATGAGCTGTTGCCGCCGCCCGGCGCATTGAGCGATGAGTTCTGGCAGATGGCAGGCTCGGCCTTCATGCAGAGCCTGCCGACCGCCGATGGCCCCTGGGCGGACACACGCGGGTTCCGCGCCGGGCTGCCGGCCGAGGTCTCCCTGCATTTGAGCAGCGGCGGGCAAGACCGGCTGGTGACACTGGCGGACAGCACATCGCAGTGGCGCGATGAGCAGTTGCTGACCGAGCAGCACGGCGTGCGTCGCAGCCATCTGGCGGTGCGCCAGGGGGCGCTGCTGTATCTGCGTTGGGACGGTGAGATGCATGCGGTCAGCCTGTTTGACCCGATTGCGGCGGTCGAGGCCAACCAGTCGCATCAAGGCGGCCTCACGGCGCCCATGAACGGCAGTATCGTGCGGGTGCTGGTGGAAGTCGGGCAAAGTGTGGAAGCCGGGACCCAGCTGGTGGTGCTGGAGGCAATGAAGATGGAGCACAGCATCCGTGCCCCCCAGGCCGGGGTGGTCAAGGCGCTGTTTTGCCAGGAAGGTGAAATGGTTGCCGAAGGCAGTGCCTTGGTGGAGCTGGAAACGGCGGACTAAAACTTCGCGGTGGCTTGCACCACGACGCCGAGGATTCGGCAATCGTCGCTGAATACCTGCTTGGGGTAAGTGGGATTGAGCGGTACCAGGTAGAGCTGGCCGCTCTCTTCCTGCAACTGGCGAAAGGTCGCCTGGGCGCTGTCGGCCCATTGGGCAAGCACCAGCTTGCCAGGTGCGGCGTCGATGGCCGGGTCCACCAGGATCAGCATGCCGGCGCCGATGCTCAGACCGCTGGGCGCCGTCATGGCGTCCCCCATCACGGGTAGCCAGAATGCCTCGCCCTGGGCGTGGTAATCGGTCGGTTCAAAGCGCGCAGTTGCGTAGGTGCCGCGCTCTTCGCGCATTTCACAGAGCCCTTTCCAGTCGCTGACCGGGTAGCGGAAATACGGGTTGTAGCGTTGCTCGTGGGCCTCTGCCCCCTCATCGATTCGTTCACGAACCTCAAGCGCGACCTCCAGGTACCCCAGGCCGAGCTCCTTCAGCACCCGGTTCATGTCCGCCAGGCTGGGCACGCGGCGTTTATTCAGCCAATGGCCAACGCCCCCCTGGGACATGCCCAGACGCTCGGCCAATTGATCCTGCGTGACCTTGCGGTCTTTCATGTGGGTTCTGACCAGCGCTATCCATTTATCCATGGCGCCTGACAATACGTTGCGTATTTTCCAGGGCAATAAACAGTTTGTAGTAATCCATAAAACGACATGAATACGATACGTACTATCATCGAACATAAGGTTTTCGACACCCACTCAGAGTAGCGCCCCTTATGATGACCAGCCCGTCTTTACTCGCTCAAACACCTGAATACGACGAACTGCACGGCATGCGCAGCAGCGGCGCGGCCCAGCGCGCGTTGGACTTCTACTTGAAAGAAGATATGTCTGCATCGATGCCGGAAGAGGCCTTGTTCGCCATCCACCCCGGCATCAGCCAGGAGGAAGCCCTGGTCCACGCTTCAGACCTGTTGCGCAGCGCGGCAGCCACGGCCTACGAATCGGCGAGCAACCATCAGGGCAACCAACGGGACCTGGCATTTTCAGTGGTGTATTTGATTGATATGGCCAAAGCGATGGTGGAACGGTCGCTGCAGGCATCGGTGCCGCAGTCACAGGCATGACGGGCACGCAGGAAAAATATTTCTATCCGACGGATAAAAACATTTGACTTGCAAATGATAATGATTATTATTGGGCTCAGCTGATCGCGAGATCAGTCGATAGACCAAGGGACCTTAGGTCGGACTCTTGGAATATCTCCTCATCAGGCTAATCACGGTTTTTGACCCGGCTCTTTGGCCGGGTCTTTTTTTTGCCAGTTTCCCTGGCATGGCTTCAGGCTAATGAAGACTGTGTGTTGCTCGATGGCGCGCATGGTAGCAAAAGAGCATCAACCAAAGAAAGTCGCGTGAACGCTCTAGCTCGTATCTTTGAGAAATAGCGCTTGAGAATCAATCTCATAGATTCTAAGCTGCCAGAGCGTCAAGGATGACGCCCCCTCCCCCTGCAACAATTTTGCATCCAGATTTTTCCTCGCGCCTGTGTAAGATATCCGCCACAACAACTCATAATCAGGCAGCCAGACTATGACCGTGGCCTTGACCTCCATCAAGATCAGCACCGACTTCGACAGCGGCAATATCCAGGTCCTGGATGCCAGCGACGCTTATCAGTTGCTGCTGGCGATCAAACCCGATACCCGCAGCCCGCACTTCCAATGGTTCCACTTCAAGGCTGAAGGCATGCACGTGGGGCACACCCACACCTTCCGCCTGAGCAATGCGGGCCGCTCCTCTTATAAACATGCCTGGAGCGGCTATAACGCCGTGGCTTCGTACGACCATATCAACTGGTTTCGCGTGCCCACGCGCTTTGATGGCGAAATCCTGCACATCAGCCTCCAGACTCGCGAGAAACAAGTGTGGTTCGCCTACTTCGAACCCTACAGCCGTGAACGCCATGACTGGCTGATCGACCAGGCCCTGAATCGCGCCGGCACTGAGTTGCTCGCTACCGGCAAAAGTGTCGAGGGCCGCGATATCCAATTGCTGCGCCGTGGCAAGGGTGGCGAAGGCCGACGCAAAGTCTGGATCATCGCGCAGCAACACCCCGGCGAGCACATGGCCGAATGGTTTATGGAAGGCATCATCGAACGCCTGCAACAGGACGGCGATACCGAGCTGAAAAAACTGCTGTCCGTCGCCGACCTGTACCTGATACCGAACATGAACCCCGATGGCGCCATCCATGGGCATCTGCGTACCAATGCCATGGGCCAGGACCTCAACCGAGCCTGGCAGAGCGCCAATCAGGAAACCAGCCCCGAAGTGCTGTTCGCCCAGCAGCAGATGGAAAAGTATGGCGTCGACCTGTTCCTCGATATCCACGGCGACGAGGAAATCCCCTACGTGTTCACCGCCGGCTGCGAAGGCAATCCCGGCTACACTCCGCGTATCGAGAAACTGGAAAAACACTTCCGCAGCCACTTGAGTGGGTTGACCCGCGACTTCCAGACCACCCACGGCTACACCCGCGACCTGCCGGGCGAGGCCAACATGACGCTGGCCTGCAATGCCGTCGGCGAGAAGTACGACTGCCTGTCGCTGACCCTGGAGATGCCCTTCAAGGACAACGACGACGCGCCCAACCCGAAAACCGGCTGGTCAGGCGAGCGCTCCAAGCAATTGGGCAAGGACGTCTTGAGCACCGTGGCCGATATCGTCACGGCGCTGCGCTAACCTCCCCGCCCCCGGCATCAGCCCTTGGTGCCGGTCATACTTTGCAATACACCATCGCGCCGGATCAGGCCGTGGAACAACGCCGCGGCCAGGTGCAGCAGCACCGTCAGGAACAACAGGTAAGCGAGATAACCATGGGCCTTGCGCAACAGCGCAAACAATGGCGCGTTCGCCCCAACCAGTGCCGGCAGTTGTACCGAACTGCTGAGCATCACTGGATCGCCGGCCGCCGAAATCATTGCCCAGCCCAACAAGGGCAACACCAGCATCAATGCGTACAGCACCAGGTGGGACGCCTTGGCCGCCAAGACTTGCCAGAGTGGCAAATCGGCGGGCAGCGGCGGTTGCCGGGTAGAGAAACGCACCACCAGGCGCACGATCACCAGCGCCAGAATCGCGATACCCAGCGGCTTGTGCAGGTGAATCAGCCACTCGTGACGTTCCGACACGGATGCCACCATGCCCGCGCCGATAAACAACATGGCGATGATCATCAGCGCCATCAACCAATGCAGCAGACGCGCCAGCGGTGCGAAAAACCTGGGTTGAGCATTCATGGCTTCGACTCCTGTGGGGCGCTGTGCAGTGGGCTGACTTCACCCGCGCGGCGCAGGTAGGAACTGGCGTAAGCGGCCGAACGGGCAGCCAGCAATGGGTCGTTGGAGGCTTCGATGCCACTGGGCAGAATCAGCGGGTCGAAGTTGATATCACGGCAATCACCGTCCGCCTGGGGCTGGCTGCTTTGCAGCACCAGGGTGCCGGCGTTGAGCACCTTGTGCTCACCGGTCCAGGGCTTGCTGGCGTCGTCCACCGGGTCGCCGGGGTTGGCCAGGGTCATGTTCAATTGCCAACGCAGCGGCCCGGCCGCCAACCGCTGCACCAAGTCTTTTTCCAGGAAATCGCTGCCCGGCGGCGCGCTGTCACCGCTTGCGTCCTGGCTCTGCGGCACCACGCCCCAGCGTACGGCCTGGCGCTTGCCATCAGTGCCTACCAGGTAAAACGCATTGATGCCGTTATAGGTTTGCGTGGCATAGCTGGCCGACGGCTTGGCGGTCTTGACCCACGCCAGGAACGGCGCCGTCTCCGGGTGTGCGGCGAAAAACGCGGGCATGCTCGCAGGATTCGGCTTGCCGGTGGCCGGGTCCGGCGCGCCGGCCTTGAGCAACTGGTAAAACGCCTCGGGCGTGCCCACCGGGAACACCGGCATGCTGTTCATGCCCGTGCGCCATTGCTGGCCGTTGGCCTGGCTGAACTGCAAGGCCAGACTGCGGATCGGCACGCTGCTGTCCGGCGCATAAGGGTTACCGCTGGGCAGGGCAAACCGTCCAATCACCGGGGTTTTCGCCGCGCTGAATACCTCGGCGCTGGAGTAGGCACGCACCTCAGGGCTGCTTTCGAAATAACCGGCTACGCACACCCCCTTGGCATGATTGCGCCGGAAGCCCGGGTGCTGGCCGTTATTGGTTTCCAAGGCATTGACCAAGGTCTTGGGGCGCAGTCGCTGGGGGTCGAGGGTGCCATTGACGTAGGCAAACGCCCCAGCCATAACCGCCACCACACCACCAATACACGCCAGCCTGACGACCAGGCTGGCTGTACTGAGTGGCGGCCGTGGCGGTGATGAATGATCTACCATGAAAAGCTCCAGGGCACGTGGCCGTAGGGGAAATGAGCTATGAGACGAATCCCATGTAGGTTTATTCCCCTTTTACTGTAGTTATTTTCAAAGTAGATGCGCCGCTCTTCTACCTCTGGTTGAAGGAAGCCGCGCGCTTGCCCAAGAACGCCTGCATGCCCTCCTGCTGGTCCGGCGTGGCGAACAGGCCGTGGAACAATCGGCGCTCCACACGCACGCCCTCGTGCAATCCCACCTCAAGGGATTGCTCCACAGCCTCTCGCGCCGCCCGGGTGGCCGTGCGAGAGAATCCAGCGATTTGTGCTGCCACCGCCAACGCCTGCTCCAACAAAGCCGCCGACGGATAAACACGCGACACCAACCCGGCCTGCTCGGCCTCCTGGGCCGTCATCGGCCGGCCGGTCAATATCAGGTCCATGGTCTTGGCCTTGCCGATCAACCCTGTCAAACGCTGGGTGGCGCCCATGCCAGGCATCACGCCGAGCTTGATTTCAGGCTGGGCAAACGTGGCGGTGTCGGCGGCAAAAATCATGTCGCACATCAACGCCAGCTCACATCCGCCACCAAAAGCGTATCCGGCGACTGCGGCGATGGTGGGCGTGCGCAAGCGAGTGAACGCTTCCCAGCCGACGAAATAGTCTTCGTTGAGCATCTCCAGATAGGACTTGCCACTCATCTCCTTGATGTCGGCCCCCGCGGCAAAATAGTCCGTGCCGCCGGTGATCACAAAACAGCCCACCTCAGGATCTCGGTCAAGGGCTTGCAGACAAGAAACCAGTTCGGTCATCAGCGCCGAACTCAGCGCATTTTTGACTTCAGGGCGATTGAGCCTGACCAGAATCACCCGGCCATGACGCTCGACCAATACATTCATAAGCACCTCCACTGATTGATAATCTTCAACGACCCCACGTTCTCAGGAATCCCAGATCGCGCCATAAGCGGGTATCCCCTGGGCTTCCAACGCCTGCACCACACGCTGCGTCAGGTTCTGGTTGGCGATGCAGATGACCGCCTCGATGCCATAAGCCTGGACAGCGCCATAGGCCAGTTGCACAAGGTCAGGTTTACCGCGCTCATCGGTGTCCCAGATCAGCGCCTGGAGGTGTGCCCGGAGAATTTCATCCACCAATGCGTCACCGTAAGTTTTGCGCGGGCTGCGGGTCGACCAGATCAACCGTATCGGCACGTTGCCTGCCAGCAGGTGCGGCATGACCGGACCGATGCCACTGCCGGTGGCGACGTAGAGCACCGACTTGAACAGCGTCTCCACATTCGCGACCCCTGCAGTGGTAATGCCCTTGACCCAGACCTGGGCAGGCGGTTGCTCAATGAACCGCCCCGTCCAGTCCCCAGCCCGTGAAATGATCAGGCGAAAACCCGCCTGATCCGGCGCAGGGATATTGGCGAAGGAATGCCATTCCAGCAGCGGGTTCAGGCTGATCGCCGTGGATGAGCCGGCAAACGGCGTGGTGTGGGTCAATTGTGCAATTGCCGCATGCCGGGAAGGCCGCAGCGTTTCGATCGGCACCCGGCGCAAGCGCAGCCACGGCAGGGCGATACTCAAGGTCAGTAACACCAGCACCCAAAATGCACCGCTGGACAGTGGGTTCCCCCCATCTTCGACGGATGCCGTCAGTGTCAGCCCCCAAAACAGCAGCAGCACCCCCCATCCGGCAAACCGGTGAACACGCTCGAAAGCGTTGTGAAAATGCCCACGCATCCAAGGCAGCGCCATGATCAGCATCAACAACAGCAATGCCATCAACACCGCACCCAGCCACATTGCGCTTGACGAAGCATCACCAGGCTCGCGCAAGTACAGAGCTACCTGCATACCGAACATGGCGCAGAACCAGGCTGTCGCCGCCACTGCCCCGCCACTGTGCAGCCCGCCGAAGTGATACACCTTTGCCACCCGGCGCCGAATGCCCAGCGGCCATCCCAGCGGCACGCGGGTGGCCAGCCAGAACAGCCCATTGATCAGGTATTGCTGGCGCACCAAGGTCGCCAGCGAAAGGTTGATCAACACCATCGTCGACAGTGCCTGCGTCCCCATGGCCTGCACCCCCTCGCCCAGCCACAGCACCCCTGCATTGCAGGCGATGACCAGTGCAAAGAGACGGTTGTAATAGGAAAACACCGACCACGCGCGCAGGCGCCGCCAGAACCTCGGCTGGGGAGGAATCTGGGCTCGGGCCAGTGCATCAAACATGACCGGCCTCCTTCACGTCCTGCCTTTGTTGCGCCCATTGCAGCAACAGCGCTTTGTCGACCTTGCCTCTGGCCGTCAAGGGCAATTGTTCCAGCGCATAGATCGCCGACGGCACGCAGTAGTAGGCCAAGCGTTGTTCGCTCTGATGCCGGCAAGATTCAATATCGGCGCTGGCCGGTGAAACGAAGGCGATCAGGTTGCGCTCGTCCAGTTTCAGCGTGACGGCGCGTACGCATCCTTCCCCGGCTTCCAGTGCAGCCGACACCGCATCCAGCTCCACACGAAAACCGCGCACCTTGACTTGATCGTCCACACGCCCCAGGTGCTCAAGTTGCCCGTCACGCGTCCAGCGCCCCAGGTCCCGCGTGCGAAACATCCTCGCATCGCCGCCCAGGAACGGGTCCGGCCGGTAACGCTGCGCAGTCAGTTGAGCATCATCCAGGTAGCCGGCTGTCACGCCTTTGCCACCGGCCCACATTTCACCGGTTTGCCCTGGTTCACAGGCACGCCCTTGTGCATCGAGGACATACACCGTGTTGTTGGGCGTCGGTGTGCCGATGGTCAGCAATGTGCCGGGGACATGCCGGTGCAAGGTATTGACGATGGTGGTTTCAGTCGGCCCGCAGCCGTTATAGAAATCGCAGTGGCTGGCCCAGCGGTCAGCCAGGGCCTGGGGGCAAGGTTCGCCGGCCACGGCGACCTGCTTGATCGTGGGGCAACGTTGCGGATCGAGCGTGGCCAGGATCGAAGGTGTCGCGATCAACACATCACACTGTGCTGCCGTTTGCGCAATGTCCTTGCCACGGATCAGCAGGGTTGCACCGTGGGCCAGGCAGCCAAGCATTTCCCAGGCGGCCATGTCAAAACCGATATTGAGGATCTGCCCCACGGTGCGGCCAGGCGCCATCCCCATCCGCCCCGGTTCCGTGAGCAGGATATTGCATAGGTTGCGATGGGTGACGCGCACACCGTTGGGGCGCCCGGTAGTGCCGGACGTGAACAGCACAAAACACAGATCGTCCGGGTAAGTAACGGCAAATAGACGATGATTGTCCTGGGCAACCCAGGGTTCTTCGGCGAGAAAGTCATCGAGACACAAGCAGCGCTGCGTCGGTGTTTCAGGGATACGTCCCCTCAGGTTCGACAGGGTCAATATGACCGGGCTGGTCAATGTGTCGAGGACCATGGCCAGTTGCACGGGCGGCACGATCCTGGCGTCCTGGGGGACATACGCCGCGCCGATCTTCATCACCGCCAGCAACCCCACCAACATAGGGATCGACCGTTCGACGAACAGCGCCACCGTATCGCCGCGCTTGACCCCCTGCTCGATCAATCGCACCGCCAGGCGGTTAGCCTGGCGGTTGAGTTGTTCATAACTGATGGGCTGGCCCAAACCGACCGCAGCTATGGCCTGAGGAGCCCGTGCCGCTTGAGCTTCGATGGCGTGGTGCACACAGCTATCGTCGAGCGGAACCAACGGCCCCCGGCCCCACTCTTCAAGCATGTACTGCTGCGCGGCGGGTAAATGAGCGAATGCTTCTGGTGAAAAATACGCTTTATCGGTTGGTGACAACGTCATGGACACACCCTCATCGTTTCACCGCCAACCACGTGCTGGCAGTTACAAGGGTGGAGAGACGGCAACTCCCGCGATTACAGCCTCTCAAGCTATGCAGAAACGTCTGACTCAACACAGAGTGAATTTCTTTTCTCGGCTGATGGAATAACCTACAAGGGCCTGCGTCTTCCTCAGTACAACCGACCAGACTTCCACTGCCATGCATGAACTCGACGAACAGTTACGTGAACTCATCCCCAGGTTGCGGCGTTTTGCCGTGTCCCTGACGCGTAACACCAGCAGCGCCGACGATCTGGTGCAGTCGACCCTGGAACGGGCAATCACCCGCTGGGCCGATAGACGCAGCGAAGGTGACCTGCGCGCCTGGCTGTTCTCGATTCTCTACCGGCAGTTCCTCGACGCTCACCGGCGCAGCCGTCGGTATGCGCGCATGCTCGAATTCTTCACCGGCCGTGACGACGCGCACCCTTCGGCAGAACGCACGGTCATGGCCCAGTCGACCCTGCAAGCCTTCGACCAGCTCAACACCGAACAACGCGCCCTGCTGCTCTGGGTCAGTGTCGAGGGCTTGAGCTATAAGGAAGTCGCCGACATCCTCGACGTACCGCTCGGCACGGTGATGTCGCGTCTGTCCCGGGCACGCCAAGCCTTGCGCCAACTCAGTGACGGCGACATCGCCAGCCCTTCCCTGCGGATACTCAAATGATCAGCCTGCCCCCCAGCGAACGCGATATGCATGCCTATGTTGACCACCAGTTGTCGGAGAGCGACCGCCGTGTGCTCGAAACCTGGCTGGCCGCCCACCCCGACGCCGCGGCTCAAGTGCACGCATGGCAACGCGACGCGCAGTTGCTGCGCGCTTCCTTGAGCGGCGCCTTGCAACAGCCGGCCAACCCCGAGCTGGACCCGGCGCTGGTTCGCCGGCGCCTCAAGCATCAGACGCGCCGCCACGTCGCCAGCGCCGCCGTCCTGCTGATCGCCGTCAGCCTCGGCGGGCTGGGCGGCTGGCATGCCCGCGAAGCCACTCAAGCGCCGACGTTGCCGATGGCCGATGCGATGCAAGCATTCCGCTTGTTCGCCCAGGACGGCATCATGCCGGCCGACTACCAGACCCAGGACGGCGGCGCCATGCAGGCGTGGCTGGACCGTTACTTCAACCGCGCCCATCGCCTGCCCGACCTCAGCCCATCGGGCTTCAAACCGGTCAGCGGGCGCCTGCTCACGACCGATCAAGGCGCGGCCGCCATGGTGCTGTACGAGGACGCACAAGGTCACCGCCTCAGCTTCTACATCCGACCACCCGGCCCGAACAACGGGTTCCTGCCCCGTGGCAGCCGCAGTGCCGACGGTTTAGAGGCGCAGTATTGGTCCGGCGGCGGGTACAACTACGCCATGGTCAGGCCGGCGGACCAGCCGGGCACGCCGCTGCTGAAGTTCTAGAACCCTACATCCAGCACCACGTTGTCGAGGTAGGTGCCACCCGGTGGCGTGGCTTGGTCGGTGTAGATCCGGGCGTTGTAGTTGAACACCTGGCTGCCGGTGCCCAGGCCGTTGCCGGGGTTGATTTCCGCCGAGGCACTGGCGCGCCGCGACGCGCCCACGCTGCCCCAACGGGTGGTGCCGGCGCCCTGGAAGATGTCGTAGGCCAAGAGATTACTGCCGGAAATCATCTGCCGTCGTCCGCCCACACTCACCGGGTTCTGCCCGTCGCCCAGGCCGACGGTGTAGGCGCTGCCCTTGGTGCAGGCGACACTGGCCTGGCCGTTGACGGTGGTGAAGGCGCTGACCACTGGCGCACTGCCGAACGCGATCGCCGGCGTGGTGATCTGACAGTCATTGGCAACGGTTATGCTGACGTTCAGCGTGCTGGTGCCACTGCCGATATCGCGCCCTGCGCAGATACCGCCGATGCCAATGCCCGCGCAATAATTCCAGCTCCATAAAATACTCAGTGTCTCGCTGTACACGCCTGCCGCCACGTTACTGCCAACGGTGGTGGCAAAGTAGAGTGGCAAGGTTTTGGTGCCGGGGCCGAACACCAGCCCCAAGTTCGCGGCAATGCCGCCACTGCCGCCGAAATCAAATGCGCTGCCCCGCGTTATCGGGAACGAGGCGGTGTTGTTGCCGTACACCGTGTAGCTGATGACATCACCCGTCGGCCCGAGCATGCCGCCTTGCGCCGAACCGGTAATGGTCGCGTAGAAGTGATCACCGGACGTCAGTACCGACAGCAACGCCGGTGTGCAGTTGATGCCACCGTTGGTGGTCGAACTGGGCTGGGACGTGGTACGTACCGTCATCGAGCTGACTGCCGTGCCGAAGCTGGCCGGCACGGTGGCCACCGCCGAACAGGCGGCTTGCACCGGTATCGATACGGCCAAGCTCGCCACCCCCCACAGCCATTCCTTGACCCGCACACGCACACTCCTTATGTCATTGGCACACCAGCGGCCCGATCAGCGGCACCTGTTCCCGAGTGGTATCCAGTTCAAACCTGGCCTGGCACTTCTGGCCATTGCCGAGGGTAACTTGCAAGGTGTTATGGGCCGCCAGGTTTTCCAGGTACACCAGGCCATCCCAGCCCACCACCGCCAGCGCGCCGCTCTGCTCATGACGTACCTGGCTGCCCAGGGGCAGTTCCGCATGCTGGGCATCGACCAGCGTGATACTCGCCGAAAGCACCCGACGCATCGGGAACTCGAGCAGATAACCGCTGCCCCGGCGCACGGCCACACGTTGCTCAACGTTGGGGACTTGCACACTGGCCGGCAGGTTCAGCGGGTCAATCTCGTATTTGGCGCGGTAGTACGCACTGGTCCACGGCACCAGCAGGTGGCCGTTGCGATCGGTCTGGCCCACCACCTGGTTTTCATAGCGCACCGGTACACCGCTGAAGCCATCGGTACTCACCACCACAAATGCATCGTTGACGCGGTTGGCGGCGAACACCTGATGGTCCATCCACACCAGTGAGCCGCTGGCATCCGCCCAACGGGTTTCGCTGTCGCGGCTGCCATACACGCCCGCCTGCAACTGCACCGACTGCAAACGCCAGGTCAGGTCGGCCTGGCGATAAGCCGGCCCATCACCGCTGGCGTAACCCAGGTTGACGCCCACCCCGCCTTCGGCCGGCACGGCGCGGCTGTAATTGACCCGTTGCAGGCTTTGCCCGGTCTTGCTGCGCTCACTGCCGACGCTGAGGCTGCCGTAAACGTCGAACGGAATCACCAGTTGCGCCTGCACCGCCCAACTGCTGTCGCCCACCTCATGGTTGGCCGACAGGTAAAAACTGCTGTTGCGCCACAGCGGTTTGCTCCAGGTCAGGTTCACCAGGCGCGTGCGTGAATCATCCGCCGCCTGCACATCAAAATAACCGACGCCCAGGCTGCCGAAATCGTTGAGGTTCAGACTCAAGGTCGCCTGCTGGCTGCGTTTGCTGAGGCTGGCGTAAGGCGTGTCGATCAGGCTCAGGTCGGCGTATTGATCGCGGCGCTCTACCCGTTGGTACGACAGGCTGTAGAGCGGGTTGCTGTATTGGTAGCCCAGGCTCAATTGCTGGCCGGTCCTGCCGTCATACTGGCTTTGGCTGATCGCCGTGTTGAGCACACCGAAGGTGCCCATTCGCAGGTTGCCACCCACGCCGCCCAGGGTCAGGTCGTTAGAGGCTTCCGCGTGGCTTTCCAACGTGAAGGCATCGGACAGCCCGTGGCGAAACGTAGCGCTGACCAGCCCAGGGCCATAACCAAAATCACGCACGGTGTAGTCGCGACGCAGATTACCCGCCGCTACCGAAAAGTCCGACAAGCCCTGTTGCAACAGCGTACTGGTGACATAGAAGGGTACCGTGGTCGACACTTGTCGGCCCAAGGCGTCGGTGGTGACCACCACCGCTTCCCCAGCGCCGTTGATAAACGGCACGTTGGTCAAGGTGTAGGGGCCTGGCTGCAAATCCGCACTGCTGGTTTTATAACCATTGATAAACAAATCCACCGACGACGGCACCGCCGCCTCGCCCGAGAATTGCGGCAATGGGTAGGTCACCAGGTCCGGGCGTACCGCAAAGTCCCGCGACACCTGCACCCCGCCCAGGCGCACCGAAGTGCTCCAGGGCAACGCGGCGCTGATCACATCCCCCGCTTCGTAGGTCAGCAGGCGTTCATCATCGGAAAACCGCCAGGTGGTGTCATACCGTCGATAACCGTTATCCAGGCTACTGCCGACAGTCTCACGACCAATGGTGGCGCGGTACTGCCCGGTGTTGGACAAGGTTCCCCAGGTATCGAACAGCCGCACTTCGTTGAAGACGCCCAGGTAAGTAGCCGCGTCATCGGTGTCGTTCAGATAGGCGTCGTAGTTGAGCATCGCGCCAAAGCTGGTCAACGCGGGAGTGCGTGGGGAGTTGTCGCGATTGCCGATAAACTGTTCAGGCAACCAGGGGGGCGGCACGGTGAGCACCAGCCGCTGGCCCTGGCTGTCGTAGTCGCTGTGCAGGCCCGGCAGGTTATCCAGCGCGATTTCGCTACCGACGTCGGCAGGCAGTTTCATGCCCACCTCTTGCAATACCGAGGCCGGCAGGAACAATTGCCCGGCGCGCTGATTGACCGCGACCACACGGCCGGTGTCCTGCTGGTTGACCACCAGTTCCAGGAACAACTGCGCATCAGCAACAGCCTCCATGCTGCTGGGCGGCGGCGGCAACGGTGCAGCCATGCCCAGCGGCGCAAGCGCCAGGCCGGACAAGCCACCCACCCACACCCTTCGCCATAACCCTGGAGCCTGACCTTGGCTCACCACTACTTTGTGTCCGTCAATGGACATCTCCATCCGTTAACATCCGGGGCTGCTCCATGCCCTAGCGCATTGCCCTACCGCCCCGGCGCCAGGCTCTCCAGCTGCGTTGCACCATTGATGCGGACCTGTAGCGGCTGATCAACGGGTAACCCGTCCGGCACCGGCCAGCGCATGGTCGCGCCCGGCAACACATAGCCCAACAAGCCCTCCACCAGCGGTCGAGGCTGGCCGCCCTGTTTGAACGCGGCATCGGTCAAACGCGCATGCACGGCGCCCTGGTTGCGCATTTCGACGTAGTTGCGTGCGCCCACCGTGACCTTCTTCCAGCTCAAGTCCGGTTTGCCCGCACCCTTCGGGTCGCGATCACGGGTGCCGTCGTCCTTGCTCCACAAGCCCGGCCCATAGGCGAACAGTGGCACCGAATAACGCATCTGGAAGCGGATCGCTGCAGCGGTCTTGCCATCGGCCGGCGTGGCGATGGGTGTGGCCGATGGGATTTCATCGATGATGATGCGATAGGCCAGCTCCTGGCCCGGCGGCACGTCTTTGGTACGGGTCAGGCGCACCAGTTGCTTCTGCCCCGGCTCGATCTTCGCCACCGGCGGGCTGCCGATCACGTCGCGCTGGTTGTGGTACTGCTCGTCGAAACCCTGTTGGGTCCAGGCAAATACACGGATTTGCAGGTTGGCGGTCTCGGTGCCGCGGTTCTCCAGCCACAGGGCGCTGGCCTGTTGATCGGCCTCCAGCACCGGGTCAATCGGCCAGATCAACACGGAGCTGGCAGCCCGCACATTCGCCACGCCCAGTACCATCATGCTGATAACACCCGCGATCCATCCTCGCCGGGAAGCTGCATCCATAAATCCCACTCCTTGTGCCGATCGCTTTACCACGACAGCTGCACCTGCAGCGTATCGCTGTACGTCCCCCCAGGCTGGTTGCCCGGTAACTGCACTCGCCCATAAATCGGCAAGGTGATGTTGTTGGCGTTGCTGTAGGTCACGCTGACGCTCTGGCTGATCCCCAGGCTCTGGCTGAAGGCCGCGTCGCGAAACAACTGGTAAGCCACTTGGGCAGTGCCGCTATTGAGCTGCATCCGCCGGCCGCTGGCGTTATACAAACCGCCATCGACACTCATGTTCAGCGCGACCCCTGGCGTGCATTGCAAGGTCACCCCCCCGGTGAGCGCGACGGACGCCGTGCTGGTCGCCAGCGCTGAGTACGTGCCAAACGCCAGGCTGCCGTAATTCGTGCCGCCGCCGACCACCAGGCACCCCGGGGTGATCGTCGCACTGACCTGGAACGACTGGCTGGTCACCGCCAACAGCGACACCGGCATGCCCCAGCCCACGCACACCAGCAACGCCGCCCACCCAACGCGATTCATGCGCTTAGAAGGTCAGGGTCACGGCAACGGTGTCTGTGTACGTGCCGGCCGGCAGCCCCGCCTTGCCGGTAGCCTTGCCGTAGATATTCACGGCCTGGGCAACCCCGGTGCTCGGCGCCAGGTTGATCACCCCTCCGATGGCCAACAGGTTCGAGTGGCCGCTGTCGGTGTAAAGGTCGTAGGGCACGTAATTGGCCACGCCGTCGTACAGCGCACGTCCTCCACCGGCGGACTTGCCATCGTTGGCCCCTGCAGACACCGTCAACGAGGGTGAAGTACCGGCCGAACACAAGATCGACAACGCTCCGCCGCCGCCGCCCAGCACCTGGCCGGTGGCTTGGGTGAACAGGCTATTGGCGGTACCGAAGTTCAACGCACCGAAACTCATCCCGCCGGTCGCCGCCGCACCGTTGACCAGGCAACTGCTGGTCAACACCAGGGTGGAGGTCACCGTGCCAGCCACCGTGGCCGCCTGCGCAGCCGACACCCACGCCAGCGCCATCAAGGGGAAAACTGCTTTGGAGACAAGTGCATGCATGATATTCATCCTCATGGTTTACCAATCCAGAGTCACCGTCAGGGTGTCTGTGTAGATGCCGGCCGGTAAGGCCTTGGTATTCGCCACCACCAAGCCGAATAACAGGATCGGGATGTGTGTGCCCTTGGTCATGACGAAATGGTGTTGCTGACCGATGCTGTAGGAGATTCTCCCCAGCGGATCGGCCGACAACTGATACGGAATGCTCTGACGACCATTGCTCAGGCGCCGGACAGTGCCGTCACCATTGGTGCCACCGTCGATGGTCACTTTAAAACTGCTCACCACCGACGGATTGCAGGACACCGACAACGGCGCCTTGGTCACATCGGTAACGACCGCGCCCAGAGGGTTGGTCCAGGTCGGGCCCTGGCTGCCGAAGTCGAGCATGGCGGTGCCGCCGGTAGCATTGAGCGGCGTGGTCACCCCACCTTTGCTCACCTCGCAACTGGCCGTAATCACCAGGCGCGCCTGAATCTGCCCACTGACCGCCGCCTCAGCGTCACCCGCCAGCAGCAACAAGCCGCCCACGGCTACCAGGGCCCAACCCCGGCTTACCATGTGACGGTGACCTTGAGCAGGTCGGAATAGCGGCCGACGGCGGGAATATCCCTCAACGGTTCGATACGGCCATACAGGGGCAGGTCGACGCTGCCGGAGTCAGGCACGCGCCCGCTCAACGGTTCATTCACAGGCAAGGGGATGCGACGCGCGGCGTCAGCGTACAGGCGATAGGGAATGGGGCGAGCCGAAGGCGCAGCGGTGGCGAGGTAACGCACTTCACCGACGCCACCATGCAGGCCACCGTCCACGCGCACTTGGTAGGGCGTATCGGGGTTACATTCAAGGCGCGGTTGACGCTGGCTGATCAGGGCCGCGCTCAAGGGACCGGCCGGGTCGTCCAGGCGCGGGCCACTGCCGAAGTCCAGCACACCCAGCTGTTCGATACCGGCACTGCGGGTGGTGCCCACCAATTGGCAGCCGCGCTGTACGTCGATGCGCACCACCACTTGCAGTTGCGCGCCGTAGACCGTACTGCCAAGCATGGCGCCCATGACGGCCAATACTGTGTGTCCCTTCACAGCCCCAATTCCTTATACAGGGGTACAAACTTTGTATGAGGTTAGTCATTTAGCAAGAATCCGCCAGTTTGCGCGGAACAGCCCATACGTCATGCCTTTTTGAGATAACGACTTGCCTGCTTCTCTATTGGTCAAATCGCACCCAGGCCCCTAAAGTAAGCGACCCCCGACACACAGAGCGACTCGTATTGGCCGTGCTTTCCCTGATCCAACGCCTGCTGGGTAAAAAAACCGACGCCTCGGACACCTCGCCCATCGCCGCTTTCTTTGCACAAAAAGCCGCGCAACAGGGCTACACCCTCAGTACCGGCCAGACCCAGGCAATTGCCGCCCTGGCCCGAGAAACCCGGCAGCTGCTCGGCGGTCAGCGCACACGCAGCCTGTACCTGCATGGCCCGGTGGGGCGGGGTAAAAGCTGGCTGCTCGATGGTTTTTTCCAGGCGCTGCCGATCGACGAGAAGCAGCGCGTGCACTTCCACGATTTTTTCGCCCGCCTGCACCGGGGCATGTTCCAGCACCGCGAACACACCGATGCCCTGGCCGTCACCCTGGATGAACTGCTGGCAGGTTGTCGCGTGCTGTGTTTCGACGAGTTCCATGTCCACGACATCGGCGATGCGATGCTGATCAGCCGCTTGTTCAAGGCGCTGTTCCAGCGGGGCATCTGGGTGTTGGTGACATCCAATTACCCCCCAGAAGGGTTATTGCCCAACCCCCTTTACCACGAACGCTTCAAGCCGGTGATCGACCTGATCGCCGCACGCATGGACGTGTTGGAGGTCAGTTCGCCGCAGGACTTCCGCAGCCTGCCCCAGGCCCATGCCGAACAACGGTTTACCGAAGGGCAATATGTGTGGCCGGGCACTGCGCAGCAGCGCGAAGACCTTGGACTGCCCGCCACCGACTCGCCACCGCACCGTTTGAGCGTCGGCACCCGGCAATTGACTTACCGCCATCGGCAGGCACGCACCATCGCTTTCACCTTCAACGACCTGTGCGAGCAACTCACGGCGGTGATGGATTACCTGCTGCTGTGCCAGGATTACGACCATTGGATCATCGACGGCCTGCCCCAACTGGCAGAATGCCCCATCGCCGTGCAACAGCGTTTTATCAACCTGGTGGACGTGCTTTACGACCGCGATAAGCGCCTGACCCTGATCGGCCACCAGCCCCTGCCGCTCGCCATGGAAGGCCAGGCCATCGATCTGGCCCGCACGGCGAGCCGCCTGAGTCAATTACAAACGGTCTGCCCGCAATGGGCATCCGACCCGGTATCATGAGCGGCATTTACACCTACCTTGCCGAGTGATCGCGCCGTTCATGAATACCCTCGCCCAACTCAAGGCCGGCCAATTGGCCGGCACCCGACGCCTGGACCTGTCCTGTGGGCTGACCGAATTCCCGCCGGAAATCTTTGAACTGGCCGATTCCCTGGAGATCCTCAACCTCACCGGCAATGCCCTGAGCAGTCTGCCCGACGATCTTCACCGCCTGACCCACTTGCGCATCCTGTTCTGCTCGAACAACGCCTTTACCGAGTTGCCGGAATGCCTGGGCCAATGCGCCCAGCTGAGCATGATCGGCTTCAAGGCCAACCAGATCAGCCATGTGCCCGCCGCCGCCCTGCCACCGCGGCTGCGCTGGCTGATCCTCACCGACAATTGCATCCGCCAATTGCCCAACGAACTGGGCGAGCGGCCACTGCTGCAAAAGCTGATGCTGGCCGGCAATCAACTGGAGCACTTGCCGCAAAGCCTGGCCCACTGCCACAACCTCGAGCTGATCCGCATCGCCTCCAACCGTTTCACCCATTTGCCCGAATGGCTGCTGAACCTACCGAGCCTGACCTGGCTGGCCTATGCCGGTAACCCGGTGGAAATGGCGGCGGTAACGGCCGATGAGCACACGACGGCGAGTATTCCCTGGCCTGAGCTGGAACTGGCCGAGGTACTCGGCGAGGGCGCGTCCGGGATCATCCGCAAAGCCCTGTGGAAGCCTTTGGCCAAACCTGTCGCGGTCAAGCTGTACAAAGGCACCATCACCAGCGACGGCTCCCCCTTGCACGAAATGCAAGCCTGTATCGCCGCGGGCCTGCACCCGAACCTGATCAAGGTACAGGGCCGCGTCGTCGGCCACCCCGACGACCAGGCCGCGCTGGTCATGGACCTGATCGATGCGAGTTACCGCAACCTGGCCGCCCTGCCCAGCTGGGACTCTTGCACCCGGGATATCTACGAAGCCGATACCCGCTTCAGCCTTGAGGTGGCGTTGCGCATGCTGCGGGGCGTGGCGTCGGTGGCGGCGCATCTGCATCGGCAGGGCATCACCCATGGCGACTTGTACGCGCACAATATCTTGTGGAATGCAGCGGGCGATTGCCTGCTGGGCGATTTTGGCGCGGCCTCGTTCCATGCTATGGCGGACACGTTGGAAACCAGGGCGTTGCAACGTATCGAAGTGAGAGCGTTTGGGGTGTTGCTGGGGGAGTTGTTGGAGCGAGTTGAAACGGGCGGGAGCGGCGAACTCGTAGCGCTGCAAAAGCGTTGCTGTCAGCCGCAGGTAATGGCCCGACCAAGCTTTGAAGAAATTGAAGCGCTGCTGCAATCTGCACAACAGCACTGAAACCCTGTGGAAGGGAGCAAGCCACCTCCCACATTTTGACCTTATCTATCGAGTTGCAGATCAGCCGGCCAAACCGACGAACATATCCTGCACGTCATCATGGTTGTCCAGGCCTTCCAGGAAGGCCTCGACTTCGGCCATCTGCTCATCGGTCAAGCCGCTGACCGGGTTCTTCGAGAGATAGCCCAACTTGGCCGACAGCACGGTGAACCCCTGCTCCGGCAGTGCTTTCTGCACAGCGTCCAGGTCGGTGGTCTCGGTGATGAACAGGGTGGTGCCCTCTTCCTCGCCGTCTTCGAAATCCTGGGCGCCGGCTTCAATAGCGGCCATTTCCGGGTCCGCGTCCGGGGTGTCCGGCGAGGCTTCGATCAGGCCGACATGGTTGAAGTCCCAGGCCACGGAGCCGGAGGCGCCCAGTTGGCCCTTGCGGAATGCCACGCGGATTTCCGCCACGGTGCGGTTGATGTTGTCGGTCACGCATTCGACGATCAACGGCACCTGATGCGGGGCAAAACCTTCATAGGTGACACGGTGGTACTGCACGGTTTCGCCCAGCAGGCCGGCGCCTTTCTTGATGGCGCGGTCCAGGGTCTCCTTGGGCATCGAGGCCTTTTTGGCCTGCTCCACCACCAGACGCAGGTGGGCGTTGGTCGCGGTGTCGGCACCGTTACGGGCGGCGATGGTGATCTCTTTCACCAGCTTGCCGAAGATCTTGCCCTTGGCATTGGCTGCCGCTTCTTTATGTTTGACTTTCCACTGTGCGCCCATGACTCACTCTCTTTATCCATCGCGCCGAAACGTCTACTGGCCGGCGCTTTGGGGGCAGAGTTTATAGGGCAAGAACGCTCCAATCCACCAAAAAACCGTCAAGAGGCCAACTCGAAAAACGCCTGGATCAAGCGCAATGAGCGACGTCGCTCCAGGCAACCGAGCAGGTGCCGGTTGACCAGCCCATCACCTTGCAAGGCAATCGCCTGTACCCGAGGGTCGGGGCTGACCTCCATTGAAGACACCACGCCCACGCCCAATTGCGCGGCGACGGCTTCGGTGACCGCTTCACGGCTGTCCAGCTCCAGCAACACCCTGGGCTGTACACCGCCCGCCTGGCAGGCGTCATCAAAGGTACGCCGGGTGATGGAACCGGGCTCACGCAGCACCATGATCGCCTCGTTGAGCTGCTCCAGGTCAATGCCGCCAGGCTGCTTGGCCCAGGCATGGCCCGCCGGCACTAGCGCGCAGATCCGCGACTCACTCAAGGGCTGCAAATGCAGGCCGTGGCGCGGCTCCACCTCGGTCAGTACCGCCACGTCTGCATGCTCGGACAGCAGCGCCGCCAGGGTTTCCTGAGCATTGCCCAACCGCAGGTTGACGGTGATGCCCGGGTAACGCGCGCGCAGGCTGGCAATCATCGGCATCACCAGGTGCGGGCCATCCGCCGCCACTTCCAGGCGCCCGGTCAGCAGTTGCCGGTTAGCCTCCAGCAGCATCTGCGCCTCATCCACCAGGCCGAAGATCGCCCGCGTGATCGCGGCCAGGCGCGTGCCCTCCTCGGTCAACTCCACCCGCCGTGCCGTGCGGCGCAGCAGCGGGATCTGGTAGTGCTCCTCCAGGGCCTTGATATGCCCGGTCACCGCCGGCTGGCTGATAAACAGCCGTGCCGCCGCCCGGGTAAAGCTGCCCTCGCGGGCCACGGCATCGAATGCGCGCAGTTGGAACAGGTTCATAGCTATCGGCCTCACTGATAGCTCGCATAACAACAAACAATTTGATTGATAACAAGCCAAACTGCAATTTAGGCGCCGTAGATTGACTCGACCGCTTCACGAGGAGCTGCAATGACCCCGCCGATTCTGCTCACGCCCGGCCCCCTGACCACGTCCGCCCGCACCCGCCAGGCAATGCTGATGGACTGGGGCTCATGGGATGACCGTTTCAACCAACTCACTGCCGGTGTCTGCGAGCAGTTGCTGGCGATTATCAACGGTGCCGCCAGCCATTATTGCGTGCCCTTGCAAGGCAGCGGCACCTTTGCCGTGGAAGCCGCCATCGGCACACTGGTGCCCCGCAGCGGCAAGGTGCTGGTGCTGATCAACGGCGCCTACGGCAAGCGCCTGGCGAAGATCTGCGCAGTGCTCGGCCGCGCATTCACGGCCTTTGAAACCGCCGAGGACGAGCCGACCACCGCCGCCGACGTGGACCGCCTGTTGCAGGCGGACCCCACCCTCACCCACGTCGGGTTGATTCACTGCGAAACCAGTACCGGCATTCTCAACCCGCTGGCGGCGATCGCCCGGGTGGTGAAGTACCACGGCAAGCGCTTGATCATCGACGCCATGAGCTCGTTCGGCGCCTTGCCGATCGATGCCCACGAGGTGCCGTTCGACGCCCTCATTGCCGCTTCGGGCAAATGCCTGGAGGGTGTGCCGGGCATGGGTTTCGTTTTTGCGCAAAAGCACGCCCTGGCCGCCGCCGAGGGTAATTGTCATTCCTTGGCGATGGACCTGTTCGACCAACACCGCTACATGGCCAGTACCGGTCAATGGCGCTTCACTCCGCCGACCCATGTGGTCGCAGCCCTGCACGAAGCGCTGGTGCAATACGCCGAGGAAGGTGGCCTGCCTGCGCGCTATCAACGCTACGCCAGTAATTGCCAGGCGCTGCTGGACGGCATGGCTGAACTGGGCCTGCACAGCTTTTTGCCGGCAGCGATCCAGGCGCCGATTATCGTGACCTTCCACGCCCCGCAAGACCCGCGTTACCAGTTCAAGGCGTTTTACGAACGGGTCAAGGCCAAGGGGTTCATCCTGTACCCCGGCAAATTGACTCAGGTGGAAACCTTCCGCGTGGGCTGTATCGGCCAGGTCGATGCCAGCGACATGCACGCCGCCGTCGCCGCCATCGCCGAGGCACTGCAATCCATGCATATCAATCTTTCTTCTCAGGGATCGCCGGCATGAACTATCAAACCCCCAACACCCTCCAGGCCGTGATCCTCGACTGGGCCGGCACCGTGGTCGACTTCGGCTCCTTTGCCCCCACGCAGATCTTTGTCGAAGCCTTCGCCGAGTTCGGTGTGCAGGTGTCCATCGACGAAGCCCGCGGCCCGATGGGCATGGGCAAATGGGACCACATCCGCACCTTGTGCGATCAGCCGCAGGTAGCTGAACGCTACCGCAAGGCGTTCGGCCGCAGCCCGACCGACGATGACGTCACCGCGATCTACCAGCGTTTCATGCCGCTGCAGATCGAAAAGATCGCCGAGCATTCAGCGCTGATCCCGGGCGCCCTCGACACCATCGCCCGGCTGCGCGTGCAAGGCATCAAGATCGGTTCCTGCTCAGGCTACCCCAAGCAAGTAATGGACAAGGTGGTTGCCCTTGCCGCCACCCACGGCTACATCGCGGACCATGTGGTTGCCACCGACGAAGTGCCCAACGGCCGACCATGGCCGGCCCAGGCCCTGGCCAACGTGATCGCGCTGGGGGTCGATGATGTGGCGGCGTGCGTGAAGGTCGACGACACCGTGCCAGGCATCCTTGAAGGTCGCCGCGCCGGGATGTGGACCGTGGCCCTGACCTGTTCCGGCAATGCCCTTGGCCTGACCTACGAGCAGTTCCGCGCATTGGACAGCGCCACGTTGGCCAGCGAACGCAAACGCATCGGGCACCTGTTCGAAGGCTCGCGCCCGCACTACCTGATCGACACCCTCCTGGAGCTGCCGGCAGTCATCACGCAGATCAACCAGCGCCTGGCTCGCGGCGAAATGCCGCAAAGCGGCTGACAGAGGTCAAAACAACGGTATTTGCGCCAGGCAAACCACTCAAAATCGGCATACAGTTAAAGCACTCCGTCGCCAAAGAACGGAGGTTTGCCCTGATGAGTGAGGAACCCAGCGATGCCGTGGAAAAATTCCGATACGCGTTACAGCACCATGTCGATAGCGTTGCACTGGGTGATGGTGGTGCTGCTGGCGGTGGTTTACGCCTGCATTGAGTTTCGTGGGGTCTTCCCCAAAGGCAGTGGCGGTCGGGCATTGATTGTGGAAATGCACTTCATGTTCGGCCTGACCATCTTTGTACTGGTCTGGCTGCGGCTGTTCGCACGCGCACTGGGCGTGGCACCGAAAATCGTGCCGGCACCGCCGCCTTGGCAGGCTGCACTGGCGACACTGATGCACGTGGCACTCTATGTGTTCATGATCGGCACGCCGATCCTGGGCTGGTTGATCGTCAGCGCCCAAGGGCATTCCGTGATGTTCTACGGAATAGAGTTGCCGCCCCTGATCGGCGAAAACAAAGACTTGGCCAAGCAGATCAAGGAGTGGCATGAACTGAGCGGCACCGTCGGCTACTGGCTGATCGGGCTGCATGCCTTGGCGGGGATTTACCACCACTACATCGTGCGCGATAACACCGCGCTGCGCATGATGCCGGGCAAGCGCGCTACCCCGTGAACCCTCGGCGGCCTTGCAAGCCGCCGGTATGAATGAAGATCAACCGGGTGCCAGGCTTGAAGCGCCCGGCTTCAATCTGCTGCTTTAACGCCAGCAACGCTTTGCCGGTATAGAGCGGCTCCAGCGGCAAGCCACACGCCTGTTCGGTAGCCTCGATAAAGTCACGCAACACCGCGTCGATTTTGGCGAAGCCGCCCCGGCAGGCGTCCAGCAGTTCGTAGCCGCCCGACACGAGCGCCTCGATGTTCTGCGCAACACCGTGATCATCCGGCACGGCCATGGCGCCGTACACCGGATGCGCTCCCGCCTCAGCCAGGGCCAGGCCCGCGAGCGTCGTGCCGGTACCCGCCGCCAACCACCAGCCGTCATAGTCCGCCCAACCCAAGGTGTGCAATTGCGCGCGCGCCTGTTCCAGCAGCACCGCGCAGCCCAATGCGCCGGCCATTCCGCCTCCGCCTTCGGGCACGGGATGCAGGTGCGGGTATTGCTCGCGCCAAGGCAACCAGAAGTCCGGCGCATGCCGCGCGCGATAGCCGCCGTAGCCCAGCCAATGCAGCTGCATGCCGAACGCTTTCAGGTCGAGCACGGTGGGCGTGTCTTGAGGGTGGCCGCGCAACAGGCCAACGGTGGGGAAACCCAAGCGTTGCCCGGCCGCCGCCAAGGCGTGCAAATGGTTGGAGTAAGCGCCGCCCAGGCTGATGATGCCGCTGGCGGTTTGCGCCTGCGCCAGATGCCCGGTGAGCTTGAACCACTTGTTGCCGCTGATCAGCGGGTCGATGCGGTCCAGGCGCAGTACCGCCAACTCGACGCCCTTCAACCAGTCCAGGTGCAAGGGTTCAAGGGGAGCGCGGGGAAGCCAGTCGAAGGGGCCCATCGGGGGATCTGCATGAAAAACGGGGCGGTAGTCTAACACCGCCCCGCTTGCGGCCTTACAGCTCGGCCGCCAGGCGTGAACCCTGGTTGATCGCACGCTTGGCATCCAGCTCGGCCGCCACGTCGGCACCGCCGATCAGGTGCACGTTCTGGCCCGCCGCGACCAGGCCAACCTGCAATTCACGCAGCGGGTCCTGGCCGGCGCAGATCACAATATTGTCCACCGCCAGCACCTGAGGCTCGCCTTCGGCACCAATACGGATATGCAGGCCCTCATCGTCGATCTTCAAATACTCGACACTGTTGAGCATCTGCACCTGCTTGTTCTTCAGACCGGTGCGGTGAATCCAGCCGGTGGTCTTGCCCAAACCGTCACCGACCTTGGAGGTCTTGCGTTGCAGCAGGAACACTTCACGTGCCGGCGCATGGGGCTGAGGCTTGATCCCGGCCACGCCGCCACGGGCCTGCAGTTGCGTGTCGATGCCCCACTCCTTCCAGAAGGCTTCGCGGTCAAGACTGGTGGACACGCCCTGGTGCACGAGGAACTCCGAGACGTCAAAACCAATGCCACCGGCGCCGATCACCGCCACGCGCTTGCCCACCGGTTTACGCTGCAGAATCACGTCCAGGTAACTGAGCACCTTGGCATTGTCGATGCCCGGGATCGCAGGGGTGCGCGGTGCAATACCGGTGGCCAGGATGATCTCGTCGTAACCGCCCGCCGCCAGTTGCGCCACCTCCACGCGAGTGTTCAGGCACAGTTCGACGTGGGTGGTCTGCAGCTTGCGCTTGAAGTAGCGCAGGGTTTCAAAAAACTCCTCCTTGCCCGGCACTCGCTTGGCGATGTTGAACTGGCCGCCGATTTCGCTGGCCGAATCGAACAGCGTCACTTGGTGGCCACGCTCGGCAGCCACCGTCGCCGCTGCCAGGCCGGCCGGGCCGGCGCCGACCACGGCAATTTTCTTGATCTGTTTGACCGGCAGGTAGTTGAGTTCGGTCTCGTAGCACGCTCGTGGGTTGACCAGGCAGGTGGTCAGTTTGCCGCCGAAGGTGTGGTCCAGGCAGGCCTGGTTGCAGCCGATGCATGTGTTGATTTCATCGGCACGACCGGCCGCAGCCTTGTTGACGAACTCAGGGTCCGCAAGAAACGGCCGCGCCATCGAAACCATGTCGGCATCGCCTTCGGCGAGGATCTGTTCGGCGATTTCCGGGGTGTTGATACGGTTAGTGGTGATCAGCGGGATCTGCACCGCACCGCGCAGCTTGGCGGTGACTTTGCTGAACGCGCCACGCGGCACCTTGGTGGCGATGGTCGGGATACGCGCTTCGTGCCAGCCGATACCGGTGTTGATCAGGGTCGCACCGGCCTGCTCGATGGCCTTGGCCAACTGCACGATCTCTTCCCAGGTGCTGCCGCCTTCCACCAGGTCGAGCATCGACAGGCGGAAGATAATGATGAAGTTCGGCCCGACGGCCTCGCGCACACGGCGCACGATTTCCACCGCCAGGCGCATGCGGTTTTCGTAGCTGCCGCCCCAACGGTCGGTACGGTGGTTGGTATGGGCGGCGAGGAACTGGTTGATGAAGTAGCCCTCGGAGCCCATGATTTCAACGCCGTCGTATTCGGCGACCTGGGCCAGCAACGAACAAGTGACGAAATCCTGAATCTGTTTTTCGATGCCCTCTTCGTCCAGTTCCTTGGGCTTGAACGGGTTGATCGGCGCTTGAATCGCGCTCGGCGCCACCTGCTTGGGGCTGTAGGCATAACGGCCGGCGTGGAGGATCTGCATGCAGATCTTGCCGCCCGCTTCGTGCACGGCCTGGGTCACGATCTTGTGCATCTGTGCTTCGGCATCGGTGGTCAGCTTGGCCGCACCGGCGTAGACCCCACCCTCATCATTCGGGCCAATGCCCCCGGTCACCATCAGGCCCACGCCGCCACGGGCACGCTCGGCGAAATAGGCCGCCATGCGTTCGAAACCGCCAGGTTTTTCTTCCAGGCCAGTGTGCATCGAGCCCATCAGGGTACGGTTGCGCAAGGTGGTAAAACCCAGGTCCAACGGGGCCAGCAGATGCGGGTAGGCAGCAGCGGTCATGGTCAAGCTCCACAACAGTTCATCACGGGACGTGGGGCGTTCGTATGACACCCCATCGGTTTATGTCCCACAGACTAAGAGCCGGTGGACCCGCGCTCAATGACTGAAACTGACAAGTTATTGATCCAAATGTACAGCGCCCCTTGGCAAGCCGCGCCATGGGCCCTACCCTAGTCGCGAACCCTGCACCCGGTCTGTTGTCTGTTGCCCCATGCGTAAACTTCTAGCTTTGAGCTTCACCCTGGCCCTGGTTGCCGCCGCCACCGCGTATCTGGTCTGGACCCAGGAGCGCCCCGTGGCGCATTACCTGTCGGACCTGCGCATTACCCTGGCCGTCAACGAAGGCATTCCGGCCGACCGTGGCAATTTGCTGGGCATCCAGCCGGAGCTGTTTCCCGCCGACTACCAGAGCCTGGAGCGCCTGCACCTGAAACTCGCGGCCTACCTGCAAAAGGCCCGGGACCAGGGGCTGATCAACAGCAAGACCGTCGTGGTGCTGCCGGAGCATATCGGCACCTGGCTGATGCTGGGCGGCGAGAAAAACGAGCTGTACCAGGCTATCCACCTCAAGGACGCGATGAACTGGCTGTCGGCCAGCAACCCATTCCTGTTTGCTCGTGCCTGGCTCAGCGCCACCGGCGACAATCGGATGGACGATGCCTACCTGCGCATGAAAGCCGCATCGATGGCCCGCGACTATCAGGTACTGTTCGGCGGCCTGGCCAAAGAGTTCGGCGTCACCCTGGTGGCCGGCTCCATCACCCTGCCCAACCCGAACGTGAGCCAGGGGCAACTGCAGATCGGCCATGGCGCGCTGTACAACGCCAGCCTGGTGTTCGGCGCCGACGGTTTGCCCTTGGGCCAGCCGCAGCGCCAGCTCTATCCTATCTATGACGAACGTGGCTTTATCCAACCGGGCGCTGAAGACCTTGTCAGCGTGGTCGACACGCCGGCCGGGCGCCTCGGCGTTCTGGTCGGCAGCGACAGCTGGTACCCGGACAACTACCGCAAGCTCAATGAGCAAGGCGCACAGCTGATTGCGGTGCCGGCATTCGTGACCGGTCGCGACACCTGGGACCGGCCATGGCGCGGCTTCAAAAGTGTGTCCACGCCGCCTGAAATCAGCCTCAAGCCCGAAGAACTCAGCGAAGGCGAAGCCTGGCGCCGGCTCACCCTGATCAGCCAGCAGCCGATCAGCCAGGCCACGGCAGGCATGAGTGTATTTCTGCGCGGGCAGTTCTGGGACCTGGGCACCGCCGGGCACAGCTTCCTGAACAGCAACGGGCAGGTCAGTGCCGACAGCGACGCCCGTGGCGCACGCCTGTTGAATATCTGGCTGTAACCCGTGAAGCCGGTGCGCCTTGGGGATCTGTCGGTGGGCTTCGTGCACACCCTGGCCGATGCCATCCACAGCCACGGTATGGACCCGCAACCCTTGCTGCTGCAATACGGCCTGGACCCGGCACGCCTTGCCGAGGCTGGAGCACGCCTGTCGATCCCGCGTTATATGCGCCTGGGCCATGCGGCCATCCAACTGACCGGCGACCCCAGCCTGGGCCTGCGCATGGGCCAGCTCAGCCGCTTGAGCCAGGCCGGGCTGGCGGGTGTCACAGCCGCCCAGGCGCCCAACGTACGCGAAGCGGCACGTACATTGACGCGCTTCGAAGCCTTGTACGGCTCCAACTATCGCGGGCAGTCGAGCTTTCATGAGGATGCTGAAGGCGCCTGGCTGCGGTTTTATTCCATCAGCCCCTACAACGCTTACAACCGTTTTGTGGTGGACTCGATCATCGCCGGCTGGCTGCACCAATTGTCGGGCCTGGCCCAGCAGCCTGTGCGTGCTCAGCGTATCGACATCGAGTTCGAAGCGCCGCAATACAGCGAACACTACCAGGCGCTAGGCGATGTTCACTTCGGCGCGGATGCCAACCAACTGCGCCTAGGCCAGCAAACCCTGGCCCTGCGTAACCCACAGCACTGCCCCAGCACCTGGCATCTGTTGCTGCAGTTGTGTGAAAGGGAGTTGGAACAACTGACCCGCACCCGCAGCCTGCGCGAGCGCATCACCCGTTTGCTCGGGCCGATGCTCAATGGCGGCCGGGAACCGGACCTTGAAGAAGTGGCGGCACGCTTGAAGCTGCCCACCTGGACCCTGCGGCGCAAGCTGGCCGAAGAAGGCACTCAGTTTCGCGCAATTCTTAACGACACTCGCCGCGACTTGGCGATGACCTACATTCGCGACACCGAACTGGCATTCGGCGAAATCGCCTATCTGCTCGGTTTTGCCTCGGCCCAGGCGTTTCAACGGGCGTTCAGGCGGTGGAACAACCAGACCCCAGGGGAATTTCGCCGCAGTCAGCGGCATTCCGCCTGAAGTCGGGGTTACAGCTCAGTGGCGTCATCCACCGGATCCAGCGGGTCCAATTCAAACGCCTGGTACTCCAGCAGTTCTTCCTGATAATCGTCCATGGGTCACTCCTCGCTAGGTTTAATGTGGCTGCAGATTAATGACCTGCACAGCCAGCCTAAAGTGCCGTCATGACGAAAAAAAGTCTGCGCCATGACGTTCCTGCACTCAAGGATTAAACGTAGCAGCATTACGGGGATTTAGCTCGCCCGAATCGAACAACTATTGCAATCATTGCAATTGCAATCAAAAGCGGTTTTCTATTACGGTAATGGCCTTCCTTGCCAGGTGTCCCTCTCCATGACCGTCGCCACCGCACATGCCGCTCAGTTCTGTATCGACGCCTTGAGCTCTGCCACCCTTGCCGGCAACTCACCGCTGGGCACTCTGATCAACATAGCCAATACCCTTGAAGCCAGCCGCCAGGCCTGGGTGATTCGAGGTCAGTCACGCTCCCGGCGCGTGGGTCACTGGCCCACCTGGTTCGCACGCAATACCGCTGAGAGGCCCTTGTTGTATCTGCACAGCGCGCATTCGTCGGCGCAGTTGAGTGCACTGTCGAACATCACTCAACAGCGCGGCATCCTGTGCAACGACATTGAAAACCTGCCCTCGCCCTGGCCCAAGGGCGCTCAGCCTTCCTTACCCCTGTGGCTGGCCACTCACCCGCGCTGTACGCCGTATGACCCCGCCTCAGGCGCGGAAACCCAAGCGATTGTACTGGCGGCGTTGCGTGCACTGTATGTCGACGGCAAGCCAGGGTTTTACTACCTCGCCCTCCATGATCATGAACTGGCAGCGCCCTTGAGTGAGCACAATCGTGACGCCGCATCCAAGGGCATGTACCCGCTCCAGCACGACCTGTCTGCGGATGTGCGGCTGCTCGGCGCAGGCCGGGCGTTGGCGGAGGTCGTGCAGGCCAAGCGCCTGCTGGAACAAGATTGGAATATCAGCGCGCAAGTATGGAGCTGCCCCAGCTATACACGCCTGGCTCGGGAGGCAGCGGCGGCGGCTCGCTGGAATCGCCTGCATCCCACTGCCTCCAGGCGCAGCTGCCATTTGCGTGATTGCCTGGCTGGGAGTACTGCGCCGGTGATTGCCGTCACCGGCTACCCGCAGGCGATTGTCGACCAATTGGCAGCGCACGTGGACGCGCGGTTCATCGCGTTGGGCGCGGGGTCAGTGCAAGCGGCGGCGCCGACCCGGTGCTGGATTGTGCTGGCGGCCTTGAAAGCACTGGCGGATGAAGGCCATGTCGATGTCCGCCAGGTGGAAAAAGCGTTGAATCGGTACCGACTGCAATGAACCGCAGTGCGAACAAAATGTGCTGGCGCCTGGCTCCCCCCTTATTTGATCTCAGGGTTTACGTCGACCACGAACCTGCACTCCTGCCTCCATCGCTAGCCCTGCCGTGCGCTCTAGCGCGTCCGCAAACGCCTGACGCTGAGCAGGTTCAATCTGTGAAAGAAACAGCTCTTCCACTGTGCTTTCGTAGATCTTCCACATCTTTTTACGGAGCACCCGGCCGGCATCGGTGATCGAGGCAAACGCCGCGCGACCGTCACCGTCCGAGCGGGAACGCACTACCAAGCCGTCCTTTTCCAGGCGGTCAACCAGGCGCGTGAGGTTATAGCGCTCGATGGCCAGCACATCGGCCAACTCATGCATGCGGCGCGTACCGTCGGGGCCACTTTCCAAGCCCCACAACGCGTCATACCAGGCATATGGCGGCAGGCCCGCCTCTGCCAGTCGACGCTCGATTTCACGGATGACCGTCCTGTGGGCCCTGACAAAACGAAACCATACATCAGGCTCTTTCGACGCCATGCAACACCATCCGCGGGAATTTCAAGAAGGTTGCAATAGTAGCCCATCCCGCGCTAGATTTCGCCATGTAGTTGCAATTGCAATTACTTATCGGCACTCCCACAAAGAGCCCGTCATACGAAATCCGCCTACCCTGGAGCCTCACATGACCCAGAACCACGCACTCAGACACGACGATGATCCCCTGGAGACACGCGAGTGGCTGGAGTCCATCGAATCGGTATTGTCCGCCGAAGGCCGCCCGCGCGCGCACTACCTGATCGATCAGTTGCTGGATTTCGACGTAGCGCGCCATGGCGACTTCCACGGGCGGGTCACTACGCCGTACGTCAATACCATCCCGGTAGACCGCCAATTGCCCTACCCCGGCAACCTGGACATCGAACGCCGTACCAACGCTTTTATCCGCTGGAATGCGATGGCGATGGTATTACGTGCGGGCAAACACTCAGGTGTCGGTGGGCATATCGCGACCTATGCGTCAGCTGCCGTACTGTACGACGTAGGGTTTGATCATTTTTTCCGTGGCCGTACCGACAGCGTTGATGGCGACCTGGTGTATATCCAGGGCCACTCCGCCCCAGGCATCTATGGCCGGGCTTACCTCGAAGGCCGCATCAGCGAAGCACAACTCGACAACTTCCGCCGCGAGGCCGGTGGCGAGGGTATCTCGTCCTACCCGCACCCACGGCTGATGCCCGACTTCTGGCAGTTCCCCACCGTGTCCATGGGCCTCGGCCCGATCACCGCGGCTTACCAGGCGCGCTTTATGCGCTACCTGGAACTGCGTGACCTCAAGCAACACCAGGGACGCAAGGTGTGGGCCTTCCTCGGTGATGGCGAAATGGACCAACCGGAATCCTTGGCCGCCCTTTCCATGGCCGGGCGCGAGAAGCTCGACAACCTGATCTTCGTGGTCAATTGCAACCTGCAACGCCTGGACGGCCCGGTGCGCGGCAATGCCAAGGTCATCCAGGAGTTCGAAAGCCTGTACCGTGCCGCCGGTTGGAACGTGATCAAAGTGATCTGGGGCAGTGGTTGGGACGCACTGCTGGAAAAAGACCAGAGCGGCCTGCTGCGCCAGCGCATGATGGAATGTGTGGACGGCGACTATCAGAACTACAAATCCCAGAACGGCGCTTATGTGCGCGAACATTTCTTTGGCAAATACCCGGAGTTGCTGTCGTTGGTTGCGGACATGTCCGACGACGAAATCTGGAAGCTGTCACGGGGCGGGCATGACCCGGAAAAGGTCTATAACGCCTACGCCGCCGCCATGCGTCACAAGGGCCAGCCCACGGTGATCCTGGCGAAAACCGTCAAGGGCTTTGGCATGGGTGAAGCGGGTGAAGGCCAGAACATTAACCATCAATTGAAGAAGATGGGCGCGGATGCGGTACGAGCTTTCCGCGATCGCTTTGGCCTGGACGTCACTGACGATCAACTCGCCGACATTCCCTACCTGAAGCCCGCCGCCGACAGCGTAGAAGCCCGCTACTTCGCCGCACGCCGCCAAGCGTTGGGCGGCTACGTACCGGCGCGCAACAGCGCGGTCGATCCTTTGCAGATTCCCGAACTGTCGGCCTTCGCCACCCAGCTCAAGGACACGGGCGAGCGTGCGATCTCCACCACCATGGCCTTTGTACGCATCCTGGGCACGCTGCTCAAGGACCCACACCTGGGCAAACTGATCGTGCCGATCGTGCCGGACGAGTCGCGTACCTTCGGCATGGAAAGCCTGTTTCGTCAGATTGGCATCCATTCTGCCGTAGGCCAGCTCTATACCCCACAAGACGCAGGGCAACTGAGCTACTACAAGGAAAGCAAGGACGGACAGATCATGCAGGAGGGCCTGAATGAATCCGGCGCCATTTCTTCCTGGATTGCAGCCAGCACGTCCTACAGCAACCATGGCCTGATGACAGTGCCGTTCTATATCTTCTACTCGATGTTCGGCTTCCAGCGCGTCGGCGACCTCGCCTGGGCGGCAGGCGACGCGCGGGCGCGTGGCTTCCTGCTGGGGGCCACGGCCGGCCGCACCACCTTGATGGGCGAAGGCTTGCAGCATGACGATGGGCACAGTCACATCCTGTCGTCGGTGATTCCGTGTTGCGTATCCTACGACCCGACGTTTGCCTACGAGTTGGCGGTAATCATCCGCGAGGGCATGCGGCGTATGTACGTGCAACAGGAGGATATTTACTACTACATCACCCTGCTCAACGAAAACTACCCACACCCGGCCATGCCTGAAGGCGTGGAAGACGGCATTCTCAAGGGCATGTACCGACTCAGTGCCAGCGACCAGGCCCAAGTGCAACTGATGGGCAGTGGCTCAATCCTGCGCGAAGTGATTGCCGCGGCTGAGCTGCTTGAAAAGGACTTCGGCGTGCCAAGCAATGTGTGGAGCGCAACCAGCCTGACTGAATTGCGCCGTAACGGCCATGAGGTGGAGCGCTGGAACCTGCTGCATCCGCAGAGCGAGCCGCGGGTGAGTTACGTCGAGCAATGCCTGGAACGGCAGACGGGGCCGCTGGTGGTAGCAACGGACTATATGAAGCTCCTCGCCGATCAGATCCGCCCTTTCGTCTCCGGCCGACGCTTTGTAGCACTGGGAACGGACGGCTTCGGGCAATCGGATACCCGTGAAACCCTGCGGGCATTCTTTGAAGTGGATCGGCACTTCATCGCGCTGGCGGCCTTGAAGGCACTGGCCGATGACGGCGTCATCGGCCGTGAAAAAGTCAGTGAAGCCATCAGCCGCTACGGGATCAACGTCGACAAGGCCAACCCCGCAGCCGTCTGAGTTACTGCCCAGGCGTCGGCAGGGGTGCAATCACCTCTGTCGGCGGCGGCAGGTCCGGGCGAGTAGGCGCCGGTGCAGGCTCTGCTTGCGGCACAATCGGAGCGGCCTCGACAGGCGGCGTGACAGGCTGAGAGCTAGCAGGCTGCGAGCTGGCAGGCTGAGAACCGGCTGGTTGCGAAACAGCGGGCTGCGAAACGGCTGCCGGTGCAGCGGCCGGCGATGAGGTGGTCGGCGCCTCCTTCGGTGGCTCGACCTTCTCGGTAGCCGGTGCAGCCTTGGGCTCCGGCACCCCCAGCTCGGCTTTCGGCTTCTCAGGGCTACTCTCGGCCGGCTTCGCTTCCTGCGGCAGGAACACGTCCACCAGCGCAAAGTAACGCTCATAGAACTTCGGTGCCGATACGGTCTCACTCGCCACCTTCACCATCGAGTCATCGGTGGAGCCGATCGGCATCGACACCGAGCCCAGCACACCCACACCCAGGCTCGCGGAGTTGTTGACCTTCTTCAGCGCATACCGGTCCTGCAAGGCGTTGGCAAACATCGTCGAGTGATTGTTGCCCTTGCCATCATTGGCACACACCACATTGAAGCTGATCTGCATGTGGGTTTCGCCGGTTTGCTGGAAGCTCTTGTTGCCCACCACCAGTTTGGGATCGCTGCTGGTGATGATGTAGCCCTGGCTCAGCAGCGCCCGCCGCGCCGCCTCGCAGGACGCCGTGGCACTGACCGGATAATCACGGGAAAACGTACCGGAATCGTCGAAGTTCTCATGTTCATAAATAGCGGTCTTGGGCGACGAGCAGCCCGCGGCGCCCGCCAACACAAGCGCCAACCCGAGGCTACGCACGTGAAATGATGTCGACATCGAAAATCCTGAGAAAAACAGTCAGGGCGGTATTGTGCAACAGAACGAGACCTTGGCGCGCATATTCCTGTCGGTAAAACGTCACAGATCTACAGATCAAGCACCATAAAAAAACCCCCGGTCTTTTCAGGCCGGGGGCTTTTCATTCAAACCGTCATCAGAACTTCTTGATGTCAGCCTGGGTTTCCAACTGCTTACGGTACGCCGCAAAGTCTTGCTGGCCGATGCGCGAAGCGAGGAATCGACGGTATTGCGCCTTTTCTTCGTCCGACGGGGCTGCCGCTTCGTTGACGCCGTTCAGGCGCACGATCACCAGGCTGCCATCAGCCAGGGTCACGGTAGTGAACGTCGGCTTGTCCTTGCTCGCAGGCTTGGGCATACGGAACAGGGCTTGCAGCACTGCTGGATCAACAGCCTCGGCGTTACGGGTCGCCGCTTCGGTGACTTTCCAGGCCTGGCCGTCGACCGGTTGGTCCAACGGGGTCTTGCCGTCGCGCAGGCTGGCGATCACTTCGTCAGCGTGAGCCTTGGCCGCCGCGCTGGCGCGCTCCTTGGTCATCTGGGTGCGAATCGCCGCAGCAACACGCTCCAGCGGCAATTGCGCCGGCTTGAGGTGCTCTTTGGCACGCAGCACGATGACGGTTTCCGGGTCCAGCTCGATGGCGGTGCTGTTGGCACCCTCATCCAGCACTTCCGGGCTGAACGCAGCGGTGACCACGGCACGGTTGGCCGCGATACCTTCACCACCCTCACGGCCAAATGGCGCGGAGGTGTGCACGGTCAGCTTCAGGTCGGACGCCGGCTGAGCCAGGTCGGAGGCTTCGAAAGCCGCGTCTTCCAATTGCTTGGTGGCTTCGACAAAACGCTGTTCAACCTGTTGGGTCTTGAGCTCGCGGGTCAGCTTGTCTTTCAGGCTGGCAAACGATGGCACCTGCGGTGCTTCAACGCCCAACAACTTGATCAGGTGCCAACCGAAGGTGGTACGCACCGGGGCCGACACCTGGTCCTTGTTCAAGGCATACAGGGCAGTTTCAAAAGCCGGGTCATAGACGCCAGGGCCGGCGAAACCGAGGTCACCGCCATTGTTGGCCGAACCCGGGTCCTGGGAGAACTCCTTGGCCAGGGCTTCGAACTTCTCGCCCTTGGCCAGGCGCGCCTGGATTTCCTCGAGCTTGGCCTTGGCTTGCGCGTCGGTGGTCTTGTCGTTGACTTCAATCAGAATGTGCGCGGCGCGACGCTGTTCAGCGAGGTTGGCGGTTTCTTTCTGATAGGCAGCCTGCAGTTCATCGTCCTTGACGGTGACCTGGTCGAAGAAGGATGACTTCTTCAGTTCCAGGTAGTCGATGACCACCTGGTCCGGGGTCATGAACTCTTTGGCGTGCTGGTCGTAGTAAGCCTTGACCTCGTCGTCGGTGAGCTTCACCGCCGCAGGGTCGGCCTTGACATTCACGGTGGCGAAATCGCGGGTCTGTTTTTCCAGGCGGGCGAATGCGAGCACTTCGGCGTCGGTCACGAAACCGCTGCCGGCAATACCTGCGCGAACCTGGCCGATGAGCATTTCCTGGGTCAGCATCTGACGGAATTGCATACGGCTGTAGCCCAGCTGACGGATCACCTGGTCAAAGCGTTCGGGGTTGAACTTGCCGTCCACCTGGAATTCCGGCGTCTGCAGGATGACTTGGTCCAAGGCTGCTTCGGAGAAGCCGAACTTGGAATTCGCAGCGCCTTGCAGCAACAGCTTGCGGTCGATCAGCCCTTTGAGGGCCGCATCGCGCAGCAATTTCTCGTCCAGCAGGGAAGCATCGAAATCCTTGCCCAGCTGTTGCATCAGCTGGCGACGTTGCATATCGACGGCCTGGCTCAATTCGGTCTGGGTGATTTCTTCACCGTTGACCTTGGCCACGTCCTGCTTGTTGTTGGTCGAAGCCTGGAAAATGGCTTCGATACCGGTGAACGCCATCAATGCGACGATGATCCCGATAATGGTCTTGGCAATCCAGCCTTGTGAATTGTCCCTGATATTCTGCAGCATGCGTCCCCCAGAAACGGTTGAACTTCAAAATTAGGCAACCGTGGAGCGTGGGTAGAGTCCGGATAGAAGAAAGGCGCATCCGAGGATGCGCCTTCTCGTAACTGGCGGAGCGGACGGGGGTTTGAACCCACACCCCCGGCGTTGCGACCCGATGGATACCTGGGTCGGCTGTGCCGCTCCGCTGCCAGGCCAGACCTGCGTCTGACCCGGATAGGTAAGGCTTGAACGAGGCTTAGTTAACGGCTTCTTTCAGGGCTTTACCGGCTTTGAAACCTGGTTTCTTGGCAGCAGCGATTTGCAGTGCTTTGCCAGTCTGTGGGTTGCGGCCAACGCGAGCTGGGCGGTCAGTCACAGAGAAAGTACCAAAGCCTACCAGCACCACGGAGTCGCCGGCCTTCAGAGCGCCAGTGACGGATTCGATAACTGCGTCCAGCGCACGGCCAGCAGCAGCTTTCGGGATATCAGCGGATGCGGCAACAGCATCAATCAGTTCCGACTTGTTCACTCTAAGTCCCCTTATATATCTATTGAGTATGATTCTAAGTTTTTTGGTGAAAGCAAAAACCAGTGCTGAATGGCCTACAGACACTTAAGAGCCGCTTTATAACAAGGGCTCTAAAAATCTGTCAAGGAAGCCCCCAGGCTAAAACGCATTAATGCGTGCTAATTCTTTCCTTGGAATCAGACTCGCGTTTTTCATCCTTCGCGACAATCTCCGGAGCCACATCCGGCAAGGGCTCCGGCGCGTATTGCAGCGCAATTTGCAGGACCTCGTCAATCCATTTAACGGGTTTAATCTGAAGATCTTGCTTGATATTGTCAGGAATTTCCTTCAAGTCGCGGACATTCTCTTCAGGAATGATCACCGTCTTGATTCCACCCCGGTGCGCGGCCAGCAATTTCTCTTTCAGACCACCGATAGCCAGTACCTGACCACGCAGGGTAATTTCCCCGGTCATGGCCACATCCGCTCGCACCGGAATGCCGGTCAATGCCGACACCAGGGCCGTGCACATGCCTACGCCGGCGCTAGGGCCATCCTTCGGAGTCGCCCCTTCCGGCATGTGGATGTGCGTGTCGTGCTTCTCGTGGAAGTCCAGGGGGATGCCCAGGCTCTTGGCGCGGCTGCGCACCACGGTTTGCGCGGCAGTGATGGATTCAACCATCACATCACCCAGCGAGCCGGTCTTGATCAACTGGCCCTTGCCAGGGATCACCGCCGCTTCAATGGTCAGCAATTCGCCGCCCACCTGGGTCCATGCCAGGCCAGTCACCTGCCCTACCTGGTCCTGCTGCTCAGCCAAGCCATAACGGAATTTGCGCACGCCCAGGAAGTGCTCCAGGGAGTCAGCAGTGACCTTGACGCAGAAGCGTTTTTCCAGCGCATGCTCCTTCACGGCCTTGCGGCAGATCTTCGCGATCTGGCGCTCAAGCCCCCGCACACCGGCCTCGCGGGTGTAATAGCGCACGATGTCGCGGATCGTCTCGACCTCAAATTCGATCTCGCCCTTTTTCAGGCCATTGGCCGAAATCTGCTTGGGCGCGAGGTACTTGACGGCGATGTTGATCTTCTCGTCTTCGGTGTAACCCGGCAGACGAATCACCTCCATCCGGTCCAGCAAGGCTGGCGGAATGTTCATGGAGTTGGAGGTGCACAGGAACATCACGTCGGACAGGTCGTAATCGACCTCCAGGTAATGGTCATTGAAATTATGGTTCTGCTCCGGGTCGAGCACTTCGAGCAAAGCCGATGCCGGATCGCCCCGCATATCGCTGCCCATCTTGTCGATTTCATCGAGCAGGAACAGTGGGTTGCGCACACCGACCTTTGTCATCTTTTGAATCAATCTTCCTGGCATCGAACCGATATAAGTCCGGCGATGACCACGAATTTCCGCCTCATCACGCACACCACCCAGGGCCATGCGCACGAATTTGCGGTTGGTGGCGTTGGCGATGGATTCGGCCAGCGAGGTTTTACCCACACCTGGAGGGCCGACCAGGCACAACACCGGACCACGAATCTTCTTCACGCGCTTTTGCACGGCGAGGTATTCGAGAATGCGTTCTTTGACTTCTTCGAGGCCATAGTGATCGGCGTCGAGGATATCTTCTGCACGAGCCAGGTCCAGGCGCACCTTGGTCTGGGCCTTCCACGGCACCTGCACCAGCCAGTCGATGTAGGAGCGAACCACGGTGGCTTCGGCCGACATCGGAGACATTTGCTTGAGCTTGTTCAGCTCGGCGGTGGCTTTGGCCAGGGCGTCTTTCGGCAGGCCGGCGGCATCGATACGCTTTTTCAGCTCCTCGATTTCGTTGTGGCCTTCCTCGCTGTCGCCAAGCTCCTTCTGAATGGCCTTCATCTGCTCATTCAGGTAGTACTCGCGCTGGCTGCGCTCCATTTGCTTCTTCACGCGACCACGGATGCGCTTCTCAACCTGCAACAGGTCGATTTCGCCATCCAGCAATGCCAGCACATGTTCAACGCGGGCGGCCAGGTCGATGATTTCGAGAATGTCCTGCTTCTGCTCGATCTTCAGCGCCATGTGCGCAGCCATGGTATCGACCAGGCGGCTTGGCTCATCAATGCTGTTGAGGGACGACAGGACTTCAGCCGGGACTTTCTTGCCCAACTGCACATACTGCTCGAACTGCGAGAGCAGGCTGCGTACAAACACTTCGGATTCGCGCTCAGGGGCTTCGACTTCGTCGATCAACGCGACTTCGGCACGCAGGTGACCATCCACCTCCATGAAACGCTCGACCGCGCCACGCTGCTCGCCTTCGACCAGCACCTTGACGGTGCCATCAGGCAGCTTGAGCAGTTGCAGCACGGTGGCAATGGTGCCGACGCGATACAGGGCTTCTTCGCCCGGATCATCATCAGCAGGATTCTTTTGGGCCAACAGCAGGATCTGCTTGTCGCCCGTCATCGCAGCCTCGAGGGCTTCGATAGACTTCTCGCGCCCCACGAACAGCGGGATAACCATGTGCGGATAGACGACGACATCACGCAACGGCAGGAGAGGCAATTCGCTGGTTGTCTTCATGATTTCGCCTCTATGACAGTTGAAAAATAAGCTTGGAGCCAAGATGGGGGCTGCATGCAAAAAAAACAAGCTCAATGCCAGCAGTTAAACGCATGAATACCTATGAATTTAAAAGCCGCCCTGAAAAACCACCCCAAAAGGCACACCAAAAACAAAGGGGCCCCGAAAGGCCCCTTGCTGGTACTGCAGCTGCAAAACGCTTACGCGTCCGGCGCAGCCTTGGCAGTCGGCTCACTGTTTTCGTAGATATACAGTGGCTTGGACTTGCCTTCGATAACGCTTTCGTCGATCACCACTTTACTCACCTCGGACTGCGAGGGGATCTCGTACATGGTGTCGAGCAACACGCCTTCGAGGATCGAACGCAGACCACGTGCACCGGTCTTGCGCTCCAATGCCCGCTTGGCCACTGATTTGAGCGCGTCGGTACGGAACTCGAGGTCCACACCTTCCATCTCGAACAGCTTGGCGTATTGCTTGGTCAGGGCGTTTTTCGGCTCGGTGAGGATCTGAATCAGAGCCGCCTCATCCAACTCGTCCAACGTGGCCAGGACCGGCAGACGGCCGACGAATTCCGGGATCAGACCGAACTTGACCAAATCGTCAGGCTCGACTTCACGCAGGGACTCGCCCACCTTCTTGCCTTCTTCCTTGCTGCGCACTTCCGCACTGAAACCGATGCCACCACGAGTGGAGCGCTGCTGGATGACCTTTTCGAGACCGGAGAACGCACCACCACAGATGAACAGGATGTTGCGCGTATCGACCTGAAGGAATTCCTGCTGCGGGTGCTTGCGACCACCTTGAGGCGGAACGGAAGCCACCGTGCCTTCAATCAGTTTCAACAGGGCCTGCTGCACGCCTTCACCGGAAACATCCCGGGTGATGGACGGGTTGTCCGACTTGCGCGAAATCTTGTCGATTTCGTCGATGTAGACAATACCCATCTGGGCTTTCTCTACGTCGTAGTCGCACTTCTGCAGCAGCTTTTGAATGATGTTCTCGACGTCTTCGCCCACGTAGCCAGCCTCGGTGAGGGTGGTGGCGTCGGCGATGGTGAACGGAACGTTCAACAGGCGAGCGAGGGTTTCGGCAAGCAGGGTTTTACCCGAGCCTGTCGGGCCGATCAGCAAGATGTTGCTCTTGCCGAGTTCGACTTCGTCGCCCTTCTTGTCACGCTGGTTCAAGCGCTTGTAGTGGTTGTACACCGCTACGGCCAGAACCTTCTTTGCACGCTCTTGACCGATTACATACTGGTCAAGGATGCCGCTGATTTCTTTAGGCGAAGGCAATTTATGCGCGCTGCTCTCGGCCTGGGCTTCCTGCACCTCCTCGCGGATGATGTCATTGCACAGGTCGACGCACTCGTCGCAGATAAACACCGAGGGGCCGGCAATCAACTTGCGTACTTCATGCTGGCTTTTGCCGCAGAAGGAGCAATAGAGCAGCTTGCCGTTGTCCTCGCCGTTGCGGGTGTCAGTCATTCGTTCGATCCAAATCCGATAGGCTTGCAACACAAGATGAAGGCTTATGCGGGCTTTTTCAAGCCCGCCGGTGGTCGGACATGCCGACCAGCCCTATTTTGAGCGGCTTATATTAAGCAGGGCGCTTGTCGATCACTGCGTCGATCAGCCCGTATTCACGCGCGGCTTCGGCACTCATGAAATTGTCGCGGTTGGTGTCACGCTCGATTTCTTCGAGGGTGCGCCCGCTGTGCTTGGCCATCAGCGTGTTCAGACGCTCACGAATAAACAGGATTTCCTTGGCGTGGATTTCGATATCCGACGCCTGGCCCTGGAAGCCGCCCAGTGGCTGGTGAATCATCACACGCGAGTTAGGCAGGCAGAAACGCTTGCCCTCGGCACCGGCAGTCAGCAGGAACGCGCCCATGCTGCAGGCCTGGCCGATGCAAGTGGTCGACACGTTCGGCTTGATGAACTGCATGGTGTCGTAGATCGACATGCCCGCCGTCACCGAACCGCCTGGAGAGTTGATGTAGAGATGGATGTCCTTGTCCGGGTTTTCCGCTTCAAGGAACAGCAGTTGCGCACAGATCAGGTTGGCCATGTAGTCCTCTACCGGACCAACCAGAAAGATCACTCGCTCCTTGAGCAGGCGCGAGTAGATGTCGTAGGCGCGTTCGCCACGAGCAGATTGCTCGACAACCATCGGGACCAGGCCGCCGGCGGCCTGGATATCAGAGTTCTGCTGAATATAGGAATTACGGAACATGCTCTGCAGTTACTCCCAAATAGTCATGTCTTGAAAACGCATAAGCCAGCGCGAGGCTGGCTTATGGTTGTATTTCCAACGAGTTGGACAATCAGTCGGCTTGTGCTGCTTCCGCCGGCTTGACTGCTTCTTCGTAAGAGACCGCTTTGTCGGTCACCTTAGCCTTCTGCAGAACAGTATCCACAACTTGTTCTTCCAGCACAACCGAACGTACTTCGTTCAGTTGCTGGTCGTTCTTGTAGTACCAAGCCACGACCTGCTCAGGCTCCTGGTAGGCCGAAGCCATTTCCTGGATCATTTCGCGAACGCGATCTTCGTCAGGCTTGAGGTCGTGTTGCTTGACCACTTCAGCCACGACCAGGCCCAGCACGACACGGCGCTTGGCTTGCTCTTCGAACAGTTCGGCCGGCAGTTGATCAGGCTTGATGTTGCCACCGAACTGCTGAACCGCTTGAACGCGCAGGCGATCCACTTCGTTGGACAGCAGAGCCTTAGGCACTTCGATCGGGTTGGCGGCCAGCAGACCGTCCATGACCTGGTTCTTGACCTTGGACTTGATGGCCTGACGCAGCTCGCGCTCCATGTTCTTGCGAACTTCGGTGCGGAAGCCTTCGATACCGGTTTCCTTGATGCCGAATTGCGCGAAGAACTCTTCGTTCAGCTCTGGCAGCTTAGGCTCGGAAACGCTGTTGACGGTCACGGTGAACTCAGCGGCTTTGCCGGCCAGGTCCAGGTTCTGGTAGTCAGCAGGGAAAGTCAGGTTCAGCACGCGCTCTTCGCCGGCTTTTGCGCCAACCAGGCCGTCTTCGAAACCAGGGATCATGCGGTTGGAACCCAGCACCAGCTGAGTACCCTTGGCGGAGCCGCCAGCGAATGCTTCGCCGTCAACCTTGCCCACGAAATCGATGTTCAGCTGGTCTTCGTTCTGGGCAGCGCGGTCGGCCACTTCGAAACGGGTGTTCTGCTTGCGCAGGATTTCCAGCATGTTGTCCAGGTCGGCATCAGCTACGTCAGCGCTCAGGCGCTCAACGGTGATACCGTCGAAACCGGCCACTTCAAACTCAGGGAACACTTCGAATACGGCAACGTATTCCAGGTCCTTGCCGGCTTCCAGGGACTTAGGCTCGATCGATGGCGAGCCAGCCGGGTTCAGCTTGTGCTCGACAACGGCTTCGTAGAAAGAAGCCTGGATCACGTCACCTACAGCTTCCTGACGCGCATCGGCACCAAAACGACGCTTGATTTCGCTCATTGGCACTTTGCCTGGACGGAAACCAGCGATCTTGGCCTTCTGGGCAGTCTGCTGCAGACGCTTGTTGACCGCAGTCTCGATACGCTCAGCCGGCACGGTGATGCTCAGGCGACGCTCGATAGCAGTAGTATTTTCAACAGAAACTTGCATGGATATTCCTCGTTGCACAGACGTTAGCCGGCCATTTCCGACCCCAATCAAGGGCATGCATTCTAGTGGGTCAAACTCAAGAAGTCACCCTACTGCAAATACGCCCGAAAACAGCCGGCAATTTATCGGTACGAAGGCACTGATGCCCCCCGCCCCGCTGACAAATACAGCCCATCACGCCAGGGCTCTGCGCCGCTCCTTCTATATATAGAGGAAGTCGTCATCCATCTCCCTGACGGCCCACCCCTCAGACGGGGCGGCAGGCAGTGCGGCATCATCGAGATACACAAATACGACGAAACGCCCTGCCCTTGCGACCCACTACCTGCAGTCGCGGAATATTCGAACCGCTGAAACCAAAAAAGGCGCCAGACTGTTAAATCTGGCGCCTTTCGAATATGGGGTGGACGAAGGGGATCGAACCCTCGACAACGGGAGTCACAATCCCGTGCTCTACCAACTGAGCTACGCCCACCATATTGCGTTAACAAAGAAACCAAACCACTTCTTTGTTGAGCCCTACCCTGCTTTTCAACGGGGCCAAGCTTTATTTGGTGCGGATGAAGAGACTCGAACTCTTACGCCTCGCGGCGCTGGAACCTAAATCCAGTGTGTCTACCAATTCCACCACATCCGCGCTTGAAGCTCTTAAAGCAAAGGCGCCAGATGATTAATCTGGCGCCCTTCTAAATATGGGGTGGACGAAGGGGATCGAACCCTCGACAACGGGAGTCACAATCCCGTGCTCTACCAACTGAGCTACGCCCACCATATAGCGCTACTTGTGCCAAAGCTGCCTAATGGCGCACCCGGCAGGACTCGAACCTGCGACCATCCGCTTAGAAGGCGGATGCTCTATCCAGCTGAGCTACGGGCGCCTTATTAATCTGTACTCTTGGAGGATTACAAACTAAGTGCTTCCAGCCTTGCAGAACAACTATTCTGCTCGACCTTCTTAACCAGTGCTAGGCTGTGCCCGACAAGTGCGACGAATAGTATAGAGGGCGTTGATACCCGTCAAATCTTTTTTGAAAAAAACTGATTTTATTTAAGGGGTTAGGGCAATTTGCAGACCAAGCGCCTTTGCCCTCACGTCATGGCGTGCGAGAATGCGCGCACTTTTCTTCCCCCTCTCGATGGTTAATCACGCGTAATGACTGCACAACTTATCGACGGCAAATCAATCGCCGCCAGCCTGCGCCAGCAGATCGCCAAACGCGTCACCGAGCGCAGCCAGCAAGGTCTGCGCACGCCCGGCCTCGCGGTGATCCTGGTCGGCAGCGATCCTGCCTCTCAGGTTTATGTCTCGCACAAGCGTAAAGACTGTGAAGAGGTCGGCTTTATTTCCAAGGCCTACGACCTGCCTTCCGAGACCACCCAGCAGGAGCTGACCGACCTGATCGACACGCTCAACGACGACCCGGCCATCGACGGCGTCCTGCTTCAACTGCCATTGCCCGAGCATCTGGATGCCTCCAAGTTGCTCGAACGCATCCGCCCGGACAAAGACGTCGACGGCTTCCATCCTTATAACGTCGGCCGCCTCGCACAACGCATCCCGCTGCTGCGCCCCTGCACCCCCAAAGGCATCATGACCCTGCTGGAAAGCACCGGTGTCGACCTGTACGGCCTCGATGCCGTGGTCGTCGGCGCGTCCAACATCGTCGGCCGCCCAATGGCCATGGAACTGCTGCTGGCCGGCTGCACCGTGACCGTCACCCACCGCTTCACCAAGGACCTTGCCGGCCACGTCGGCCGTGCCGACCTGGTGGTGGTCGCCGCCGGCAAGCCGGGGCTGGTCAAAGGTGAGTGGATCAAGGAAGGCGCCATCGTGATCGACGTCGGCATCAACCGTCAGGAAGATGGCAAGCTGGTCGGTGATGTGGTCTACGAGACCGCCCTGCCCCGCGCCGGCTGGATCACTCCAGTGCCAGGCGGTGTCGGCCCGATGACTCGTGCCTGCTTGCTGGAAAATACGCTGTACGCAGCAGAAACCCTGCACGCCTGATAACGAGCCGTGCTGAAAAAGCCCTGTTTTATCTCAGGGCTTTTTATTTCCTTTCAGAAACGATGAAAAAGAATTCTCACCACCCCCCCAAGATCAGGCGTTAGATGCAGCTACTGCAGCCTCATCAATAAACGCAGCAATCTCGATGGGTCTGGTTGCCAGCGAAGCGTGGCTGGTCGCTAAGGTGATCGTGTTCCGGGGAACGATTCGTGCAGCCATCAATTTCTGATTTTCAGGATGAATCATTCGATCTTCGCTGGACACTTGATACCAGGACGGTTTCTTCCTCCAAGCAGGCGCAGTGACGCTGTCGCCAAAGGTGCTGGCCAGCGGTGCCTTTTGAGTGACCGCCATCACCAGAGCCTCGTTGGCAGGCAAATCCTGGCAAAAGCTCTCATGGAATTTTCCCTGCTTGATCCACAGGTATCCGTCACTGTCAGGCTCAAGGTTTGCAGCTGCCTGGGGCAGATTACGCTGGGTAATCTCGCCAGGACTCTCACCAGCATCGGGGGCGAATGCCGCAATGTAGACAAGCCCGACGACATTCGGCTGGTCACCCGCCTCGGAAATCACCGCGCCGCCGTAGGAATGCCCTACGAGCAGAACAGGTCCCTTTTGCTGGGCAATCATTTTTCGCGTTCGCTCAGCGTCGTCGGCAAGTGACGTCAGAGGCATCTCTACTGCCTGTATGGACGTATAACCCTTGCGACTCAACTCAACAATTACTTTGCTCCAGTGTGCCGCACCACCCCAAAACCCGTGCACCAGTACTATAGTCGGCTTGTTACTCATTGTTGAAACCCCGCCCGTCAGTGACGATCAGTGAGAAAAACTCAAAGCGCCAAAATATAGTCAGGCCTTACCATACTAACTTCAGCGGCCTGACCTAAGACGTTTTATTGGCGCATCCAGACAGCTTAAGCGCACTATTGCATACAAAAAAGATACCGGTTAGACCGTAAAAAAACTCGCGACCAACGGCAAGTACATAATCGGTACAACCCCTGCCAATCATCGGCTTACAGCCTTTATTTAAAGCTCTCTATCGTTTTCTGATCCATACTCCTAAAATGTAACGGCATTTATCATAAAACCCGTTCTCGAACGGTATTTCCTTACTTTTTAGCGAGTTCACCCGCGTGAAAATTCGTCTCTCTATTGTCAGCCTATTTTTTGCATTTACAGGCACCTTCGCGCACGCAGCCGAAACCACCCAGGCGCCGCGTGATACTTCCAAACTGCAAATCGCCTCCGGCAGCGCCATGCTGGTCGACTTACAGACCAACAAAGTCATCTATTCCAGCAACCCCGACGTGGTGGTACCCATCGCCTCCGTGAGTAAATTGATGACCGGCCTGGTGGTGCTGGAAGCCAAGCAGAACATGGACGAATACATCGACATCAACATCAAGGACACGCCGGAAATGAAAGGCGTGTTCTCCCGTGTGAAAATCGGCAGCGAAATGCCGCGTAAAGAAATGCTGCTGATTGCCCTGATGTCCTCGGAAAACCGCGCAGCTGCCAGCCTGGCTCACCACTACCCGGGCGGCTACCCCGCGTTTATCGCGGCAATGAACGCCAAGGCCAAGGCGCTGGGCATGACCAGCACCCACTATGTGGAACCCACCGGCCTGTCGATTCACAACGTGTCCACCGCCCGTGACTTGAGCAAGCTGCTGGCCTATGCACGCAAGTTTCCAATGCTCAGCCAGCTCAGCACCACTAAAGAAAAGACCGTGTCGTTCCGCAAACCCAACTACACCTTGGGCTTCTCCAACACCGACCACCTGATCAACCGCGCCAACTGGGATATCAAGCTGACCAAGACTGGCTTTACCAACCAGGCCGGCCACTGCCTGGTGCTGGTGACGAGCATGGGCAACCGCCCGGTTTCATTGGTGATCCTGGACGCCTTCGGCAAATTCACCCACTTCGCCGATGCCGGTCGTATTCGCAACTGGGTCGAGACCGGCAAGAGCACGTCGGTGCCGGACGTCGCGTTGCGCTACAAGGCCGACAAAAACCTGAAGAACCGCCCGATTGCCGCAGAGGTGCGCCGCTAAGCACCCCCGGTAACCACAACCGAACTCTTGTAGTGAGCGGGCTCGCCCCGCGCTGGGTGGCGCAGCCGCCCCAACAAGAACGCCGCGGTGTTTCAGGAATACCGAGGTGACCGGATTTGGGGCGGCTGCGCCGCCCAGCGCGGGGCAAGCCCGCTCACTACACTCGCGCCTTGGGCGCGGTTTTATTTGCGCTCCGCCAGCACCTTGAGCGCCTGCGCCGCCGCCCTCTCCTGCCCAGCCTGCGCCGTGGCGTTGGCCGCATCGCGCCAGCGCTGTGCGTCCACATTGGCGGGCAACTGGCTCGGACGCTGGGTCAGGATGGCCCAGTGACCGGCGCTCTTCCACGCTGACTCAAAGTCGCTGAAGCTCATCGACAGCCGTCGTTCCATGCCCGAGCGCAGCAACACCGTGCTCTTTTGCTGATTGAACCCCACCACCACGACATAGCGGGTGCCCGACCAGAAACTCGGGTTGAGCCGCGCCATCACCGGGTAACCCGCGGCGACCTGCGCCAGCACCGCCGTCAGTTGGCTGTCCAGCGGATACACCATCAGCCCGTATTCGCGAGCCAGCACCTGCATGTTGCGCTCAAGGTCTGCCTCCGCGCCGGGTAGATGCAGTGGCTTATCCAGTAAGCCAGGTGTCATGACAATGCCTTGTTGCGACAGCATGCTGGCCAAAGCACTGGGGCCACTCAGGTAGGCCTCGCTGCGAAAGGTCGGCACACCATTGAGTTCGACGCGCTCCGGCAGGCCCGGCAGTTTCGACGGCTGCCCGGAACACGCCGCAAGCCCCAAGGTACATGCCAGCAACAGGGTGGTTTTAACGTTCGACCGTAACCGCAATTTTTTACTCTCTTGATCAACTGCCGGTGAGGCTCCAGATCATAGGGTGCTCTGCTACGTCGGTATAGCCTTGAGTCTCAGTAAAACGCCGGGGATAGAGCAAACAAGTTGGACAGACTCGACCATTGGTCAATAGCAGGCAACCGCCCGATAGCTAGACTGTCCATAAAGAAGTGTGTGTGTGCCCCAAGGGGCGAAAGGAGGCCAGAATGAGCCTTGCTACAACGATTTTCCTGTTGATCTGCGGTTGGCTGGCTGTCGCCAGTGCCATGTTGTGGGGCGTGATGCGCGTAACCCGTCGCCATCATCACCCCCACGTCAAACCCGCCAAGCCACCAGAGGCGTCGGCGGCACGTCACGCTTAGCCTGGCATGCAATTGAAGTCCTGGGTCGCGGCAACTTCCTTGCCGTGACCATCCTTGAGCACCGCGCGCACGGTAGTGCCGAGGCTCGACTCCACCAGGGTGTAATGCTCACCCGCCTTGAAGTGCTTGTACTCGACCCGCCCCTGGCAGTCCTGCTGGTTGTCGTCGCCTGGCTCTTCTTCAAACAGGGTCACATCCAGGCGATGGTCGCCTGGCGGTACTTCAAAAAAACGCCCGTCATCCACGCGCTTGCCGTCGACGCGTTCGGCCATCAGGTCATTCGGGGCTTCTTCTTTCAAACCGATCCACGCCTCGCTTGGGTCCGCCTTGGGGATCGGGCCGGCACACGCCGACAACAGCAGCACAGCACCGAGGGCAGGAATCAAAAGCAAAGGTTTAAGTGACATGGCAGGGCTCCATAGGACATGAGTAAAAAGACGAGGCGAAATGTGTCGCCGCCGATAGATGACAAGCTTGGGGAGCGGCCCTTTGTAGAACAAATGAATACACATGAAAGGTTCTTAAGCGCTTAACTAAATGTTCCTTCATTTGGCTGAAAGGTGCGTGTTAGGTGGGTCGGGCAAGACTGCCGGGGTTTGCAATCCTGCTCCCTCGGAGGTTCACGCATGCTCGGGCTGGTAAAGACCGCACTGCAAAAGCCGTACACGTTTATCGTGTTGGCCATATTCATTTGCATCATCGGGCCGATGGCGGCCCTGCGAACCCCTACGGATGTGTTTCCCGATATCGGCATCCCCGTAGTCGCCGTGGTCTGGCAGTACAACGGCCTGTCACCGGACGCCATGGCCGGCCGGGTGATCTACACCTATGAACGCTCCCTGAGCACCACCGTCAACGACATCGAACATATCGAATCGCAATCGCTGCCCGGCATGGGCATCGTGAAGATCTTCTTCCAACCCGGCGTGGATATCCGTACCGCCAACGCCCAGGTGACCGCTGTTTCACAAACCGTGCTCAAGCAGATGCCGCCCGGTATCACGCCGCCACTGATCCTCAACTACAGCGCCTCCACGGTGCCGATCCTGCAAATGGCGTTCTCCAGCCCCAGCCTCTCGGAAGCCAAGATCCGCGACCTGGTGCAGAACAACATTCGCCTGCCTTTAAGTGCCCTGCCCGGCCTGGCCATGCCTACGCCCATGGGCGGCAAGCAGCGGCAGATCACCCTCGACCTCGACCCCCAGGCACTCGCCGCCAAAGGCCTGTCGGCGCAGGACGTGGGCAATGCCCTGGCGCTGCAAAACCAGATCATCCCGGTGGGCACCGCCAAGCTCGGCCCCAATGAATACACGATTCTGCTCAACAACAGCCCCAAGGCCATCGATGAGCTCAACGACCTGCCGATCAAGACCGTCGACGGCGCGCTGATCACCATCGGCCAAGTCGCCCACGTGCGTGACGGCTCGCCACCGCAGACCAACATCGTGCGGGTCGACGGCCACCGCGCCGTACTGATGCCGGCACTGAAAAACGGCAGCATTTCCACCCTGTCGATCATCGACGGTATTCGCCAGATGCTGCCGCGCATCAACGAAACCCTGCCACCTTCGCTGAAGACCTCGCTGCTCGGTGACGCCTCGGTGTTCGTCAAGCAATCGGTCGGTAGCGTAGCCCAGGAAGGCATCATCGCCGCGCTGCTGACCAGTGCAATGATCCTGCTGTTCCTCGGCAGTTGGCGCTCCACCCTGATCATTGCCGCCTCGATCCCCCTGGCGGTGCTATCAGCCATCGCGCTGCTGGCTGTCAGCGGGCAAACCCTCAACGTGATGACCCTCGGCGGGTTGGCGTTGGCGGTCGGGATCCTGGTGGACGACGCCACGGTGACCATCGAGAACATCAACTGGCACCTGGAACAAGGCAAGGCGGTGAAAACCGCGATCCTCGACGGCGCCGCGCAGATCGTCGGCCCGGCATTCGTCTCGCTGCTGTGTATCTGCATCGTGTTCGTGCCGATGTTCCTGCTGAACGGGATTGCCGGCTACCTGTTCCGGCCGATGGCCCTGGCGGTGATCTTTGCCATGGCCAGCTCGTTCATCCTCTCGCGCACGCTGGTGCCGACCCTGGCGATGTTCCTGCTCAAGCCACATACGCCGGAACAAGGCGCGGGGCATCACCCGGAAGATGCATTCATCAACCACCACGAGGGCGAGCAGCACCAGAAACCGCGCAATCGCCTGCTGCAATCGGTGCTGAATTTTCAGCAAGGCTTCGAGCGTCACTTCTCGAACATCCGCGACACCTACCACGGCCTGCTGACCTTGGCGCTGGGCAACCGCAAACGCTTTATCGCAGGTTTCCTGGCGTGCGTGCTCGCCTCGTTCCTGCTGCTGCCGAGCCTGGGCCAGGATTTCTTTCCGGCCACCGACGCCGGCGCCCTGGCCCTGCACGTACGCTTGCCGCTGGGCACGCGTATCGAAGAAAGCGCGGCGGCGTTCGACCGCATTGAAGCGCGGATTCGCGAAGTGATCCCGGCGCAAGAACTGGACACCATCGTCGACAACATCGGCATTCCGCTGAGCGGCATCGACATGGCCTACAGCAGCAGCGGCACTATCGGTCCGCAGGATGGCGACATCCAGGTCAGCCTGAAAAAAGACCATGCGCCCACCGCCGACTACGTGAAAAAACTGCGTGAAGCCTTGCCGCAGAGTTTCCCCGGCAGCCACTTCGCGTTCCTGCCGGCCGATATCAGCAGCCAGATCCTCAACTTCGGCGCCCCCGCACCACTGGATGTGAAAATCTCCGGGCGCAGCGATGCAGAAAACCGCGCCTACGCCGTGGAACTGGAACGTCGCCTGTCGCACATCCCAGGCATCGCCGACTTGCGTATCCAGCAGTCCACCGGCTACCCGTCGCTGCAAGTCAACGTCGACCGCATGCGTGCCAATGGCCTGGGGATTACCGAGAAGGACGTGACCAACAGCATGGTCGCCTCCCTCGCGGGCAGCTCGCAAACCGCGCCGACCTTCTGGCTGAACCCGGCGAACGGCGTGTCGTACTCCATCGTCGCCGCAACGCCGCAATACCGCCTGGACAGCTTGCCGTCACTGGAAGCGCTGCCGGTCACAGGGGCTGATGGCCAGTCACAAATCCTCGGCGGCGTGGCAACCATCTCCCGCGTGCAAAGCCCGGCGGTGGTGACTCACTACAATATCCAACCGACCCTGGACCTGTACGCCAACGTGCAAGGCCGTGACCTGGGGGGCGTAGCCCGTGATGTGCAAAAAGTGCTCGACGACACCGCTTCCATGCGCCCCAAAGGCGCGGTGATCAGCCTGCATGGGCAAATCGACGCGTTGCACGAAGCCTTCAGCGGTTTGAGCTTCGGCCTGCTCGGTGCGGTCGTGCTGATCTACCTGCTGATCGTGGTCAACTTCCAGTCGTGGGTCGACCCGTTCGTGATCATCACCGCCCTGCCGGCTGCCTTGGCGGGCATCGTGTGGATGCTGTTCCTCAGCGGCACCTCGCTGTCGGTGCCGGCGCTCACCGGCGCCATCCTGTGCATGGGCGTGGCCACCGCCAACTCGATCCTGGTGGTGAGCTTCTGCCGCGAACGCCTGGCCGAACATGGCGATGCGCTAAAGGCAGCGCTGGAAGCCGGCTACACGCGCTTTCGCCCGGTGTGCATGACCGCCCTGGCGATGATCATCGGCATGTTGCCGCTGGCCCTTTCCGAAGAGCAGAACGCGCCTTTGGGCCGGGCAGTGATCGGCGGCTTGATCCTCGCCACCACTGCCACTTTGTTGTTTGTTCCCGTGGTCTTCAGCCTGGTCCACGGTCGTCACTCTACTCGCGCTGTTGCTGGAGAAACTTCACATGTCGTCTGATCACAAACCCTCGCGCAAGCGCTTGATGCTCATGGGTGTCGGCGGCCTGACTGTGGCCGCCCTGTTGGTCGCCAACGGCCTGCACGCCCGCACACTGCACGAGCAATCGGTTACCGCCTGGACGGAAACCGCCGCCATCCCACAGGTGATGGTGTTCCAACCCCAACAGAACGCTGCCGGCGATACCCTGCGTTTGCCCGCACACCTGGAAGCCTGGAGCAAGGCACCGATCCACGCCCGGGTCAGCGGCTATTTGAAGGACTGGAAAGTCGACATCGGCAGCCCGGTGAAAGCCGGCCAGGTGCTCGCCGAAATCGACAGCCCGGACCTCGATCAGCAGGTGGCGCAAGCCCACGCCCGGCTGATTCAGCAACAGGCTGATGCACGCCTGGCGCAAACCACCGCCACACGCTGGCAAAACCTGCTGGCCAGCCACTCGGTGTCGCGCCAGGAAGCCGATGAAAAAACCTCCAATGCCGCTGCCGCCAAAGCCAACGCCGAAGCCGCCGCTGCCGATTACGCACGCCTGTCGGCGCTGGAGAGCTACAAGACCCTGCGCGCGCCCTTCACCGGCACCATCACCGCACGCAACACCGATATTGGCCAGTTGATCAAGGCCGATACCGATAGCGACCCGGAGCTGTTCGATATCGCCGACACGCATCAGCTACGCCTCTACGTGCCGGTGCCACAGAACTATGCGGCGGTGATCCGTCCGGGCCTTGAAGCCGAGCTGACGGTACCCGAGCATCCCGGCGAACACTTCAAGGCGCGCCTGATCGGCGACTCCACCGCCATCGATCGCCGCTCCGGCACCCTGCTCGCCCAGTTCGCCGCCGACAACCCCAAGGGCGAGTTGCTGCCGGGTGACTATGCCGAAGCCACCCTGCCGATTCCGGCAGACACCCACGGCGTCAGCATTCCGGCCAGCGCGTTGATCTTTCGCGCCCAAGGCACCCAAGTCGCGGTGCTGGATGCGCAGAACCACGTGCACCTGCGGGACATCCACATCGGCCTTGACCTCGGCGAGCGCCTGGTCGTCGACCAAGGTTTGAAACCCGCCGACCGCGTGGTCGACAACCCACCCGACGCCCTGCGCGAAGGTGACCCGGTACAACTGGCCGATGCCTCCGGAGGTGCGCATGCGCCCAAGGCTTAAACCCCTCGCCGCATTGATACTGCTGATGCTGCAAGGCTGCTCGATGGCCCCCGCCTATCAGGTGCCGGCGGTGGACCTGCCGGCCGGCTACCGTGAACAGACCAGCGACGGTCCGTGGCACAGCGCGCAACCGTCCGATCACCTGGCTCCCCAGTGGTGGAAGCTCTACCACGACTCGCGCCTCAATGACCTGCAACAACAACTGCTCAAGGCCAACCCGGACCTGGCTGCGGCGCTGGCACACTTCGATGCGTCCCAGGCCTACGCCAGCCAACTGCACGCAGGGCTGTTCCCGCAGATCACCGCCAGCGCACAAACCTTGCGTCAGCGCCAGTCGGATTCACGGCCACTGCGCGGCGCCACGCAGCCGTCGGTTTACAACAGCAATAGCGCCGGGTTTGCCCTGAGCTATGACCTGGACCTATGGGGCAAGATCCGTAATCAGGTCGCCGCCGGGGATGCCCAGGCGCAGGCGTCCGGGGACGACCTGGCGGTGGCACGCCTGAGCCTGCAACACCAGTTGGCGACCCTGTATGTGCAACTCAATGGGCTGGATGCGCAAGCGCGGATCCTCAACCGCTCGCTGGATGATTTCAGCCAGGCATTGCAACTGACCCGTAGCCGCTATGAAGGTCAGATTGCCTCGGAGCTGGACCTGACCCGCGCCCAAAACCAACTGGCCGAAGCCAAGGCACAATGGGATGAAGTGCGTGGGCAACGCAACCTGACCGAACATGCCATCGGCGAATTGGTCGGCGTAGCGGCCAGCGACTTCACGCTGCCGGCAAGTCAGCAACTGATCGCCTTGCCAGGAATGCCTTCACAACTGCCGAGCCAACTGCTGCAACGTCGCCCCGACATCGCGGCGGCGGAACGCCGAGTGTTTGCCGCCAATGCCAATATTGGCGTGGCCAAGGCGGCCTGGTATCCGGATTTCAGCCTGACCGGCTTGATTGGCGGGCAGACCCAAGGCGTCGGCAACCTGCTGTCGGCCGGCAACCGTTACTGGGCGCTGGGGCCGTTGGTAAACCTGCCGATCTTTGATGGCGGCCGCTTGAGCGCCAATGAGCGCCAGGCCAAAGCCGAGTTTGAAGAAGCCTCTGCGCAATACCGCAGCCAGGTGTTGAAGGCCGTGCGGGAGGTGGAAGATAACCTGGCGCAGCTAAGGGATTTGCAACAGGAGGCACAGGATGAACAAGCGGCGGCGGATGCGGCGCAGCATACCGAGTCTCTGGCGATGAACAGCTATCAGGCCGGGGCGGTGAGTTATCTGGATGTGGTGACTGCACAAACCGCAGCCTTGCAGGCGCAAAGGACATTGCAGGCGGTGCAGACGCGGCAGTTACAGGCGAGCGTTGGGCTGGTCACAGCGTTGGGGGGTGGATGGCAACCTGACGCATGAGCTGAAGACCGCTATCGGGAGCAAGCCCCCTCCCACATTAGATCAGCATCAGACACAAAATGTATGAACGCCGCAGAGCCAATGTGGGAGGGGGCTTGCTCCCGATGGCGTCCGCCCAGACACATCCAGCCAAACCCCTGCCCATCAGCCTCTCACTCCCCAATCTAGCCTCTCTAAACCCATCTAGAGAGGCCCAGGGAATGGCAGATCTACCCGCTTCACACCGCCTGCGTATCGGTCGTTTCAGCGAACCGAACCGCATCTATCTCATCACCACCAACACCCACGAACGCTTACCCCTATTCAGCGACTTCCACCTCGGCCGCCTGGTGGTCTGGCAATTTCGGCTGGCCCAATACAAAGGGCTGGCGAACTCCATGGCCTGGGTCGTCATGCCGGACCATTTCCATTGGCTGCTCGAACTGAAAAAAGGCTCGCTGGCGGATCTGATGTGCCAGGTGAAATCCAGAAGTACGCGAACCGTCAACGGTGCGAGTGGGCGCAAGGGACGACTGTGGCAGGAAAGCTTCCATGACCGTGCGCTGCGCAAGGAGGACGACTTGGTAAAAATGGCCAGATACGTGGTGGCCAACCCGCTGCGAGCGGGATTGGTGAAGCGCATAGGCGACTATCCGCTATGGGACGCAATCTGGATATAGCGCCAAACACGGCTCAATGTGAGTCCAATGTGGAAAGGGGCTTGCTCCCGATGGAATGCGTAGCAGGCCCATTTTTGAGGCCGCTGCGCGGCCTATCGGGAGCAAGCCCCCTCCCACAGGTTATCCATCGTCCGCTCTGTCGCTTATTAACTGACTGGCATTAGGGCTCACCCCCCGCCCACATTCCTCAGCTGCTTTCAGGCAGCGAGTTTGCCGCTGGCGATGGCGGCTGAAGCAGCAACCATTGCGCGCAACAAGACTGCACAGCCTGCCGCCAGATCATCCGGGGCGGCGTTTTCGATTTCGTTGTGGCTGATGCCGCCTTCACACGGCACAAAGATCATCCCTGCCGGGCCGAGTTCAGCGACGAAAATCGCGTCGTGCCCTGCCCCGCTGACGATGTCCATGTTCGACAGGCCCAAGCCATTGGCCGCGTCGCGCACAGCTTTGACGCAGCCCTGGTCGAAATACAGCGGGGGGAAATCCGCCGTAGGCTCCATCTCGAAGCTCAGGCCATGTTTGGCACAGGTCTCATCGATCACCTTGCGCACTTGGGCAATCATCGAATCCAGTCGCGCCGGCTCCAGATGGCGGAAGTCCAGGGTCATGCGTACTTCACCCGGAATGACGTTGCGCGAGCCAGGATAGGCTTGCAGGCAACCCACGGTTCCACACGCATGGGGCTGGTGCCCCAACGCCGCTGCATTCACCGCCGCCACCACCGCTGCCGCGCCGACCAAAGCATCCTTGCGCAAGTGCATCGGCGTCGGTCCCGCATGGGCTTCAACGCCGCGCAGTTTCAGGTCGAACCACTTCTGCCCCAATGCCCCCAGCACCACACCGATGGTTTTTTTCTCGTCCTCGAGAATCGGCCCTTGCTCGATATGCGCCTCGAAATACGCGCCGACTTTGTGCCCGCTGACCGGACGCGTCCCCGCGTAGCCGATCGCATTCAACGCATCGCCCACGCTGACCCCCTCCGCATCGACCCTGGCCAGGGTATCGGCCAAGGTGAATTTCTCGGCGAACACCCCGGAGCCCATCATGCACGGTGGAAAACGCGAGCCTTCTTCGTTGGTCCACACCACCACTTCCAGCGGGGCCTCGGTTTCCAGCTTCAAGTCATTGAGCGTGCGCAGCACTTCCACGCCCGCCAGCACGCCAAAGCAACCGTCGAACTTGCCCCCGGTGGGTTGGGTGTCGATATGGCTGCCGGTCATTACCGGTGGCAGGTTGGGATTGCGCCCGGGGCGGCGCGCGAAGATATTGCCGATGCCATCGATGGTGACCGTGCAACCCGCCTCCTCGCACCATTGCACGAACAGATCGCGGGCCTTGCGATCGAGGTCGGTCAGGGCCAGGCGGCATACGCCGCCCTTGGGCGTGGCGCCGAGCCTGGCCAGGTCCATCAGGGACTGCCACAAGCGGTCGCGGTTGATGTGCTGATGGGTGGATTGCAGAACGTCCGTCACAGCGTTCATGGGGGATCTCCTCAGGCTACATTTCTTATGGGTTGACCCGATTCCAGTCATGGAATGAGGCCAAAAATGTGGGAGCGGGCTTGCCCCCACATTTGAATTGCATTTCAACCTCTCACAACGAGGATTTGGCCGTGACCGGGCTGATGCCGCGCTTGGCATTCAGGCCGTAATACAACACACCGCCCAGTGCCGAACCGGTAAACCAGCCGTAGCTGTAGAACCAACTGAACGCGTCGCTGCCCAGCGACAGCAAGGTCAGCACCACCGGCACGCCGAAGGCGATAAAGCCACTCCAGTTCCAAGCAGGGTAAATGTCATCGCGGTACAGGCCGGCAAGGTCCAATTGCTGCTTGCGGGTGATGAAGTAGTCCACCACCATGATCCCGGCGATAGGCCCCAGCAGACTTGAATAGCCGAGCAACCAGTTGGAATAGACGGTCTCCAGGCTCACATCGGAAACAATCAGCCCGAGCGTTTTCAGCAACTCGTGGCCCATCAATGCCAGCCCCACCAAGCCAGTCAAGATCACGGCGGTGGTGCGGTTGATCAGCTTGGGCGCAATGTTCTGAAAGTCATTGGTGGGCGATACGATGTTCGCCGCCGTGTTGGTGGACAACGTCGCGATAATGATCAACGCCATGGCAATCGCCACCCACACCGGGCTCTGGATATGCCCGATCAGGCTCACCGGGTCGGACACGCTGACACCCACCAGCTTGACCGACGCGGCTGTCATGATCACGCCGAGGGCGGCAAACAGGAACATGGTCAGCGGCAGGCCGAAAATCTGCCCCAGGATCTGGTCCTTCTGGCTCCTGGCGTAGCGGCTGAAGTCGGGAATATTCAGCGACAACGTGGCCCAGAAACCCACCATCGCAGTGAGCCCGGCCATGAAGTAACCGGTGAGGCTCGCGCCTTCAGGGCGCTTGGGTGGGATGGCCATGAGCTCGCTGAGCGACACATTCGGCATCGCCCACACCAGCAGACCGATCCCCACCGCCACCAGCAACGGTGCCGACAGGGTTTCCAGGCGCTTGATCGACTCGGCGCCACGCAATACCACCCACAGGTTCAGGGTCCAGAAGATCATGAAGCCGATCACTTCGCCAGTGCCGCCCAGGGACTTCCAGCCCTCGAAAATCGAGCCCAGGAACAGGTGGATCGCCAGCCCGCCAAACATCGTCTGGATCCCGAACCAACCGCACGCCACCAGCGCCCGGATCAGGCACGGCACATTGGAGCCGAGAATGCCGAAGGACGAACGCAACAACACCGGAAAGGGAATGCCGTACTTCGTGCCGGGAAACGCGTTAAGGGTCAGCGGGATCAGCACCACGATATTGGCCAGCAAGATCGCCATCAGCGCCTCGCCCACCGTCAGCCCGAAGTAGGCCGTCAGTACCCCGCCCAGGGTGTAGGTCGGCACGCAGATCGACATGCCGACCCACAGCGCGGTGATGTGCCATTTGTTCCAGGTGCGTTCATGCACCTTGGTCGGTGCCATGTCGTGGTTGTAGCGAGGGCTGTCGAGGACGTCGGGGCCGGCGTCGAGTTCGTACAGGCCGTTGCGTTCAATGACTTGCGATCTGTTCTGTTGCATGGCCGCTCCACGGTTTTTTCGAATTATTGTTGCTCACCCAGGGTTTGAACCTGGGTGGCCGGAGTACCGCGTTAACAACATGACATCACGGGTCCGGCCAGCCGCCATTGCACTCAATAACCGTGCCGACCGCCCACCTCGAACCCACACCGCTTATATAACGTACTGATGTTTATCAACTTTCCGATTGAGCCTCAGGCACTCGCCGCGCTACTCAGGCTAAATAACGTGGAAGTTGCCAGAACCGTCAGGACTCAATCTGGTGCAACACAATTATTTTTATTTACCGGCCCCGTCAAGAGGCATCTCTCAAGCGTCTGATTTGCAATAAGAAATGTTGCTCAATTTAAGAACCTGTCAAGTGCGTCAAAATGGTGAGACATCGCTACATTTTGGTGATTTTTATTTTTTATCCTTATAAATCAATATATTAAAGACGATATAAGCTTATAAAAAATCTTCTTGCCCAATCGAAAATCTCGGGCTAGTTTCTATTCCTGTCACCGATGACAAGAATTAACCGAGCATCGGAAAGCAGCATTACAACACTTAGAACTGGCACAAGCCGGTCAAGCCTGTGAGGAACTCGACATGTCGCTGTTGATCCGTGGCGCCACCGTTATTACCCATGATGAAAGTTACCGCGCCGATGTTTTATGCGCAGACGGTCTAATCCGGGCCATAGGGACTCAGCTGGATATTCCCGCCGGCACTGAAATACTCGACGGCAGCGGCCAATACTTGATGCCTGGCGGCATCGACCCTCATACCCATATGCAACTGCCCTTCATGGGCACCGTGGCCAGCGAAGATTTTTTCACTGGCACGGCGGCGGGCCTGGCAGGAGGCACCACCTCGATCATTGACTTTGTGATTCCCAATCCCCAGCAGTCATTGCTTGAAGCCTTTCACCAGTGGCGCGGCTGGGCACAGAAGTCTGCGGCCGACTACGGTTTTCACGTGGCGATCACCTGGTGGAGCGAGCAGGTACGCGAGGAAATGGCCGAACTGGTCAGCCATCACGGCATCAACAGCTTCAAGCACTTCATGGCCTACAAGAACGCGATCATGGCGGCCGATGACACGCTGGTCGCCAGCTTCGAACGCTGCCTGGAACTGGGCGCGGTGCCCACTGTGCATGCGGAAAACGGCGAGCTGGTGTATCACCTGCAACGCAAGCTGATGGCCCAGGGCATCACCGGGCCGGAAGCACACCCGCTGTCGCGGCCGTCCCAGGTGGAGGGTGAAGCGGCCAGCCGCGCAATCCGTATCGCCGAGACCCTGGGCACGCCGTTGTACCTGGTGCACGTATCGACCCAGGAGGCCCTCGACGAAATCACCTACGCCCGTGGCAAGGGCCAGCCGGTGTATGGCGAGGTCCTCGCCGGCCACCTGCTGCTGGACGACAGCGTCTACCAGCACCCCGACTGGCAAACCGCCGCCGGCTATGTGATGAGCCCGCCGTTCCGCCCACGCGGGCATCAGGAGGCGCTGTGGCGTGGGCTGCAATCGGGCAACCTGCACACCACCGCCACCGACCATTGCTGCTTCTGCGCCGAACAAAAAGCCGCCGGCCGTGACGACTTCAGCAAGATCCCCAACGGCACCGCCGGTATCGAAGACCGCATGGCGCTGCTGTGGGATGAGGGGGTCAACAGCGGGCGCCTGTCGATGCAGGATTTCGTCGCGCTGACCTCCACCAACACCGCGAAGATCTTCAACCTCTACCCGCGCAAGGGCGCGATCCGGGTGGGTGCGGATGCCGATCTGGTGCTGTGGGACCCGCAAGGTACACGGACCATTTCCGCCAAGACCCACCACCAGAATGTCGACTTCAACATCTTCGAAGGCAAGACCGTACGCGGTGTGCCGAGCCACACCATCAGCCAGGGCAAGCTGGTCTGGGCCGATGGCGACCTGCGCGCCGAACGCGGCGCCGGGCGGTATGTGGAGCGGCCGGCGTATCCGCCGGTGTTCGAGCAGTTGAGCAAACGGGCTGAGCATTCCAGGCCGGTGGCCGTGAACCGCTGAGCGCGCATTCGCGAGCAAGCCCGCTCCCACATTCGACTGTGGGAGGGGGCTTGCTCGCGATGAGGCCAGTACAGGCAACAACAATGCCCGCTAGAGGCAACCTAAAAAAACCGTGAGGCCAACCCCGTGATCCAGACCCTGACCCACCTCCCCCACCCCCAAGAAGACGGCGCAACGCTGGCCAGCCATTTCAGCGACCTGGCGCCGCCCCTCAATCGCCGCCAAGCCCAACTGGAAGCCTCGCGTTGCCTGTATTGCTACGACGCGCCCTGCGTGAATGCGTGCCCCAGCGAGATCGATATCCCCTCGTTCATCCGCAATATCCACACCGATAACGTGCAGGGTGCGGCGCAGAAAATCCTCTCGGCCAACATCCTCGGCGGCAGTTGCGCTAGGGTGTGCCCCACCGAAATCCTGTGCCAGCAAGCCTGCGTGCGCAACCACGCCGAGGAATGCGCCCCGGTGCTGATCGGCCTGTTGCAACGCTACGCGATCGACAATGCGCACTTCAGCGAACACCCGTTCCAGCGCGCCGCGCCCACCGGCAAACGCATCGCCGTGGTCGGCGCCGGGCCTGCGGGGCTGGCCTGCGCCCATCGCGCCGCCTTGCACGGGCATGACGTGGTGATTTTCGAGGCGCGGGAAAAAGCCGGCGGGCTGAATGAATACGGCATCGCCAAATACAAGTTGGTGGATGACTTTGCGCAAAAGGAGTTGGATTTCCTGCTGCAGGTCGGCGGTATCGAGATTCGCCACGGCCAGCGCCTGGGCGATAACCTGACCTTGAGCGAGCTGCACCAGCAATTTGACGCGGTGTTCCTCGGCCTCGGCCTGGCCGCCAGCAAACAACTCGGCCTGCCCCACGAAGAGGCTCCCGGCCTGTTGGCCGCCACCGACTACATCCGCGAACTGCGCCAGGCCGAGGACCTCACCCAACTGCCCCTGGCCGACCGCTGCATCGTGCTCGGCGCCGGCAACACCGCCATCGACATGGCCGTGCAAATGGCCCGCCTGGGTGCCCGCGATGTGAACCTGGTGTACCGCCGTGGCCTGGCGGACATGGGCGCAACCCAGCATGAGCAGGACATTGCCAAGGCCAATCAGGTGCGCCTGCTGACCTGGGCCCAGCCCGAAGCCGTGCTGCTGGATGATCACGGTCGTGTGCGCGGCATGCGCTTTCTGCGCACACACATGGAAAATGGGCGTCTGCACGCGACCGGCGAAACCTTCGAATTGGCCGCCGACGCCATCTTCAAGGCCATCGGCCAGGGCTTCGACAACGCCGCCCTGCACGACCCGCTGGCCCAGCAACTGCACCGCGTCGGCGAGCGGATCTTCGTCGACGAGCAGTTGCGCACCAGTATTCCAGGCGTCTATGCCGGCGGCGATTGCGTCAGCCTCGGCCAGGACCTCACCGTGCAGGCGGTGCAACACGGCAAGCTGGCCGCCGAGGCCATGCACGCCCAACTCATGCTGAACGTGGAGGCTGCGTAATGGCCGATCTTTCGATTGTGTTCGCCGGTATCAAGGCCCCCAACCCCTTCTGGCTGGCCTCCGCACCGCCCACCGACAAAGCCTACAACGTGGTCCGCGCCTTCGAGGCCGGCTGGGGCGGCGTGGTGTGGAAAACCCTGGGGGAAGACCCGGCGGCGGTCAATGTGTCGTCACGCTACTCGGCCCACTACGGCGCCAATCGTGAAGTGCTGGGCATCAACAATATCGAGCTGATCACCGACCGTTCCCTGGAGATCAACCTGCGGGAAATCACCCAGGTCAAAAAGGACTGGCCGGACCGTGCGCTGATCGTGTCGCTGATGGTGCCCTGCGTCGAACAGTCGTGGAAAAACATCCTGCCCTTGGTGGAGGCCACCGGCTGCGACGGTATCGAGCTGAATTTCGGCTGCCCCCACGGCATGCCCGAACGCGGCATGGGCGCGGCGGTGGGCCAGGTGCCGGAGTATGTCGAGCAAGTCACGCGCTGGTGCAAGACGTACTGCTCGCTGCCGGTGATCGTCAAGCTCACGCCGAATATCACCGACATTCGTGTGGCGGCGCGGGCGGCCTATCGCGGCGGTGCGGACGCGGTCTCGCTGATCAACACCATCAACTCCATCACCAGTGTGGACCTGGAACGCATGGTCGCCCTGCCGGTGGTCGGCACCCAGAGCACCCACGGCGGGTATTGCGGTTCGGCGGTCAAGCCGATTGCCTTGAACATGGTCGCGGAAATCGCCCGCGACCCGCAGACCCAGGGCCTGCCGATCTGCGGCATTGGCGGCATCGGCAACTGGCGCGATGCCGCCGAATTCGTCGCGCTGGGGTGCGGCGCGGTGCAGGTGTGCACGGCGGCGATGTTGCATGGGTTTCGGATTGTGGACGAGATGAAGGATGGGCTGTCCCGTTGGATGGACAGCCAGGGCTACACCAGCCTGCAGGATTTTTCCGGGCGGGCGGTGGGCAATACCACGGATTGGAAGTACCTGGACATCAATTACCAGGTCATCGCCAAGATCGATCAGGCGGCGTGCATCGGCTGCGGGCGTTGTCATATCGCCTGTGAAGATACCTCGCACCAGGCGATCGCGAGTGTGAAACTGGCGGATGGCACGCATCAATACAGCGTGATCGATGATGAGTGCGTGGGCTGCAACCTGTGCCAGATCACCTGCCCGGTGGCGGATTGTATCGAGATGGTGCCGATGGAGACGGGCAAGCCGTTTTTGAATTGGACGCAGGATCCGCGCAACCCCTACCGGGAGGCGGTGTAGGGCTTCAGGCCGCTATCGGGAGCAAGCCCCCTCCCACAGTTGATTGCATGCCCCCAGGTGAATGCGGTCATTTGTGGGAGGGGGCTTGCTCCCGATGAGGCCACCACTCACAACACAAACCTCAAGGCTCCAATCCGATCCCCCGCAAAATCACACTGGTCACCGTCTGAATGGCCTTCTCGAACTGCATGTCCGACAGCGGCTGGTGATCATTCAGAATCGTCACCTGATGATCAAAGTCCGCATAGTGCTGGGTCGATGCCCAGATCATATACAGCAGGCTCGACGGCTCTACCGGCAGGATGCGTTTGTCTTCCACCCATTGGCGAATTTTCGCTTCCTTCATCTTGGCCCAGTCGTACAGGCTTTCATCCAGCGCCTGGCCCAGGGTCGGCGCGCCGTGGATGATTTCGTTGGCCCAGACTTTCGACCCATAGGGCCGCGTGCGCGAGCGCTGCATCTTGGCGCGAATGTAGCTGCTCAACACCACACGCGGATCGTCGAAGGTTTCGAAGCTCAGGGCGTCCTGTTTCCAAACGTCCAGCAGGTCGAACAGCACCGCGCTGTAGAGCTCGCTCTTGGTGGTGAAGTAGTAATGCAGGTTGGAGCGCGGCAATTGCACTTCTTCGGCGATGTCGGCCATGGCGGTGCTGCCATAACCTTTCACCGCGAAGACTTTTTCCGCCGCCAACAGGATTTTTTCGACGTTGACTCGACGAATTCCGATCTTGTGATTGCCCATAAGGGCTCCCTGACAACAAAATGGCCTCAAGACTACCATCGGCTCCAGGGCGCGGCGACACACCACAATGAAACTTCTGACGCGAACCTTTCCCCTGGAAAACGGATTGGTTAGCATCGCTCTCCCGATCAAGGACCCAGATCATGACTATCCGACCTCGTGTCGCCACTGACGACCCCGTGCTCGGCGCACTGTGGGAGCGCTCGGTACGCGCCACCCATGACTTCCTGCCAGAGGACGACATCCAACGTCTGCTGCCCCTGGTGCGCGACACCTATTTGCCCATGCCTGCCCTGGATGTGTGGGTGTATGAAGACCCGCAGGGTATCGCCGGTTTCATCGGCACCGGCGGGCATAACGTCGAGATGCTGTTTATCGAACCCGACCGCCGTGGCCAAGGCATCGGCCGGCAATTGCTCGACCACGCGCGTGCGCGCCATGACACCCTGACGGTAGACGTCAACGAACAAAACCCACAGGCCGTGGGGTTTTATCTGCACTATGGCTTCATCCAGGTCGCACGCTCGCCGCTGGATGGCGAAGGCAAACCCTTTCCCTTGCTGCATATGGCTCTACCGACTTCCTAACCTGAAGGTATCGAACAATGTTGATCAAGAAAGCCCTGACCACCGTCGCCCTGCTCGCATCCCTGCTGGGCGCCTCGGCCGCGTTTGCGCATGCCCACCTCAAGAGCTCGACGCCTGCGGCCGACAGCACCGTCGCGGCGCCTGCCGACCTGCGCCTGACGTTCAGCGAAGGCGTCGAAGCCGTCTTCACCAAGGTGTCGCTGAGCAAGGACGGCACCGAAGTCGCGATCAAGGGCCTGGAAACCCCCGACGCCGATAAGAAGACCCTGGTCGTCACGCCTGCCGCACCGCTGGCCGCCGGCAACTATCGAGTAGTGTGGAACGCGGTGTCGGTCGACACGCACAAGAGCAACGGCGAATACAGCTTCAAGGTCGGCCAATAATTCATGGCGACACTGCTGGTGCTGTGCCGCTTTGTGCACTTCATCGTCGTGCTGTTGATGTTCGGGGCCTGTGCCTTCAGGCCCTGGTTGTTAGGCACTGAACGGCAACCGGCACTTGACCGGCACCTGCTGCACATCACCCGCGTGCTCGCCGGGTTGGCGCTGTGTTCCGGCGTGGCCTGGTTGTTGTTGATCACCGCCAGCATGGCCGGCAGTTGGAGCGCGGCGCTGCAACCGGCGACCGTGCAGTTGGTGCTGGGCAAAACCTTCTTTGGCCAAGTGTGGGCCTGGCATCTGTTGTTGAACTTGCTGCTGGTGATCGCGCTGGTCAAACCCTGGCCAGCCTTGCGCCTGCCGTTGATCACCCTGCTGCTGGTCACGCTGGCACCAGTGGGCCATGGCGCCATGCTCAATGGGTTGAGCGGGCAACTGCTGATCCTCAACCAGGTGGTACACCTGGTGTGCGTCGGCGCCTGGCTCGGTGGCTTATTGCTGCTGGTGTTGATCCTGAGGCACCCGCGAGAGGATGCGCTGGCAACCATCCTCAAGCGTTTCAGCGGCGTGGGTTATGGCTTGGTCAGCGGGTTGCTGGTGACGGGGCTGATCAATGTGCGCGTGCTCACCGGGCAGCTATGGCCCACGCCGTTGTTCAATGGCTTTGCATTGATTCTGTTGATCAAGGTGCTGCTGGTGCTGGGCATGCTGGCGCTGGCGCTGCTGAACCGCCTGCGTATCGAACGCTGTGATGAACGCCTGGGCAGCTTGAAGGCCAGTGTGATGCTGGAGTGGTTACTGGGCGTAGCGGCGGTGGCGGCGGTGTCCCTGCTCGGCACGCTCCCGCCGATGCTCCTCGCCGACTGAGCCCCAACTTCCGACCACCTCATCATACAACCCCCAGCACACAGAAAATCCCCTGTGGGAGGGGGCTTGCTCCCGATAGCGGTGTGTCATCCACCGCAAGCATCATTGATAGACCGCTATCGGGAGCAAGCCCCCTCCCACAGGTCGGGTTGACAAGCTGGGGGGAGCGTAAGGATACTCGAGACAAGTCATACGACAACCTACAACAATAATGGAATCCACATGACCACAATCACCTCGCCCACACCCTTCAACCGCCTGCTGCTCACCGGCGCCGCCGGGGGCTTGGGCAAAGTCCTGCGTGAACGCCTGCGTCCCTATGCCCGGGTGTTGCGCCTGTCGGACATCGCCCCGATGGCCCCGGCCGCCGACGCGTCTGAAGAAGTGCAACCCTGTGACCTCGCCGACAAACACGCCGTGCACCAGTTGGTCGAAGGTGTCGACGCGATCCTGCATTTTGGCGGCGTGTCGGTGGAGCGCGCCTTTGAAGAGGTACTCGGCGCCAACATCTGCGGGACTTTCCACATCTACGAAGCCGCCCGCCGCCACGGCGTGAAGCGCGTGATCTTCGCCAGTTCCAACCATGTGATCGGCTTCCACAAACAAGGCGAAATCCTCGACGCCCACTCCCCTCGCCGCCCGGACAGCTACTACGGTCTGTCCAAATCCTATGGCGAAGACCTGGCCAGTTTTTACTTCGACCGTTACGGCATCGAGACCGTGAGCATCCGTATCGGCTCCTCGTTCCCCGAACCGCAAAACCGCCGGATGATGCACACCTGGCTGAGCTTCGACGACCTCACGCAACTGCTGGAACGTGCGCTCTACACCCCCAACGTCGGCCATACCGTGGTGTACGGCATGTCGGATAACCTCGACACCTGGTGGGACAACCGCTACGCCGCGCACCTGGGCTTTGTGCCCAAGGACAGCTCCGAAGTGTTCCGCGCCCAGGTCGAAACCCAGCCACCCGTGGCTGAAAACGACCCGGCCAAGGTCTACCAAGGCGGTGCGTTTTGCGCGGCCGGCCCCTTCGGTGACTGAACCATGCCCGCTGAATTGATCGTCGACGCCCGCAACACCGTGGGCGAATGCCCAGTCTGGGTACCCGAGGAACAGGCGCTGTATTGGGTCGATATTCCCAACGGCGGCCTGCAACGCTGGAGCGCCGCCACCGGCCACCTCGCGGCCTGGAAAGCCCCGCAAATGCTTGCCTGCATCGCACGTAGCGACGCCGGCAACTGGGTTGCCGGCATGCAAACCGGGTTTTTCCAACTCACCCCGCACAACGACGGCAGCCTCGACACCACCCCCTTGGCGACCGTCGACCACCCGCGCGCGGACATGCGCCTGAACGATGGCCGCTGTGATCGCCAGGGCCGCTTCTGGGCCGGCAGCATGGTCTTGGACATGGGCCTTGGGGCCGCCGAGGGCAGCCTTTATCGCTTCGCCGCAGGTGCAACGCCGCAGGCTCAGCTAAGCGGGTTTATCACCCTCAACGGCCTGGCCTTCAGCCCCGATGGGCGCACGATGTATGCCTCGGACTCGCACCCGTCGGTGCAGCAGGTCTGGGCGTTCGATTACGATCTGGAGAGCGGCACACCGTCCAATCGCCGCGTATTCATCGACATGCACGCGCACCCCGGCCGCCCCGACGGCGCGGCCGTCGACGCCGACGGCTGCTATTGGATCTGCGCCAACGACGCAGGCTTGGTCCACCGCTTCACCCCCGAAGGTCGCCTCGACCGCTCGCTCAGCGTGCCGGTGAAAAAACCCAGCATGTGCGCGTTCGGCGGCAGTCGCCTGGACACCTTGTTCGTCACCTCGATTCGTGACGACCACAGCGAGCAGTCCCTGGCCGGCGGCGTGTTCGCCCTTAACCCCGGTGCCCAGGGGTTACCCGAACCTACGTTTGCGTGTCGCAAGCCTGGGTGACGCTGGCACCTGTTGAGCGGCGTGGTCTCAAGGCGGGCTGTTTTTCAAGCGCCCCGCGGTGTCGATACTGACGACCACCGACAACCCCGGCCGCAGCCGCTCGCTCTCGGCCTGGTCGGGGTCGACCGTGATTCGCACCGGCACGCGCTGGGCGATCTTGACGAAGTTGCCGGTGGCGTTATCGGCCTGCAACAGGCTGAACTCCGAACCGGTCGCCGGGGAAATATGCTGCACCGTGCCATGAAACTTGCGGTGGTTCAGCGCATCCACGGTGAAGGTCACCGGCTGGCCGACCTGCACGTTGTCCATCTGGGTTTCTTTCATATTGGCGATCACCCACAACTGCGGGGGCACCAGGGCCATCAACTGCGCGCCGGAATTGACATAGGCGCCAAGGCGCACGCCAACCTGCCCCAACTGGCCGTCACGCGGCGCGGTGATGCGGGTGTTGGACAGGTCGATGCGCGCCAGCTCCACCGCCGCCTCGGCACTGGCCACGGCGGCCTCCAGGGAACCGCGATTGACGATCACGGTTTGCAGATCCTGCCGGGCAATTTCCAGGCTGGCCTGGGCTTGGGCCACCGAGGCGATCGTCTGCGCGTTCGCCGCACGGGTCACGTCCAGCTCGCGCTTGGACACGGAACCGTCGCCGATCAGTTCTTCATTGCGGCGCAGGTCGGCAAGGCTCTTGCGCGACTGCGCCTGGCTATCCGCCAACGCGGCCTGGCGCAGCTTGATGGTGGCTTCGGCGCTGTTGCGCTGCTGCACCACATTGGCCAACGCGGCTTTCTGTACCGCCAATTGTGCCAGTGCCTGGTCGAGGCGCTGCTTGTAGATGCGGTCGTCCAGGCGCACCAGCAGGTCGCCGGCTTTCACGTACTGGAAGTCCTGCACCGGCACTTCAAATACATAACCGCTCAGTTGCGGGCCGATGATCGTCACCTGGCCGCGCACCAGCGCATTTTCAGTGGTCTCCACGGCGCTGCTGAACGGCGGCAATTGCCAGGCATACAACACGATCAGCACACCGACGATGGCAATCGCGGCAAAGCCCAGCGAAGAGACGATGCGCACCCGCAACGAGCGCGGTTCGGTAATGGTCGAGCCCGGTGGAGTGCTGCCTTCCGGGGTCGAGGCAATGGCGTTGGTGGTCGTGGTTGTCGATTCGGTCATGAAGAAACGCCGCTGGGTTGAACGGGAGGAGTGGCTGCTCGGGTGGTGCTCATCAGCCATAGGCTGCGCAAAAAGATCCAGATCATGGTCAGTATCGCGATGATCGCGATCAGCATGAAGACATCGTTGTAAGCCATTACGTTCGCCTCCCGGGTCGCGGCCGTGGCGAGGCTGCGGATGCCCATGAGGTTACGCAATTCCGGGTCGGCGACGATACCGCCATAGGCCGAACCGCCGCTCTGTACCCGTGCGGCCACGCGGGGGTCAAGCAAGGTCAAGTGCTCGACGATCATGCTTGAATGATATTTCTCGCGCACGATCTGGAAGGTGCCGAGCAACGCCGCGCCGATCAGGCCGCCGAGGTTCTGGCAAATGCCGAACATCACCGAAAAACTCACCAGGTTGCGCGGGTTGGTCAGCACGTTCTTCGTGCCCAGCACCATGGTCGGCCCCAGGAAGAACGTACCGCCAAAGCCCAGCAGGAACTGACTGATATACAGGTTCTGCGGCCGGGTCAGGTTGCTGGAAAAACTGTCCATCACCGACCCCGTGGCCATCAGCGCCAGGGAAATCACCAGGGGCATCAACAGGTGCGCGGGGTTGATGGTCAACGCGCTGACCACCAGCCCGGCGATCGCGCCGGCCAGCATGACCACGTACAGCGTGTGCATCTGTTGGTAACTCATGTTCAACATCTGCATGAACCCCACCGCACCGGTGGACTGTTCGGACAGCACCATGCGAATCAGGATCACCGCCAGTGCCAGGCGAATCATGGTGCCGCTGCCCAGCCAGCGGGTCATCAGCATCGGGTTGGCGCGGTTATGTTCGATGGCCAGGCCGGCCATGATCAGTATCAGCGAGGCGGCCGAGGCGATGCCGATCCACGGCGCTTCCAGCCACCAGTCGATACGGCCCAGGGACAACACCGCGCACAGCAGCGCCACGCCGCTGGCGAGGATGGCGAAGGTGAGGAAGTCGAGTTTTTCAAAGGTCTTGAAACGGTCGCCCGGCGGCAGCTTGAGCAGGAACACACAACCCAGGCAGATCAGCGCCAAGCCCAGCTCGAACAGGTACAGGCCGCGCCACTCGGCAATCTGCAGCAAGTCTTCGGAGAACAGTCGCGCCAGCGGCAAGGCCAGCTGCGCGGTGCCCAACCCCAGGACCAGGGCTTTGAGGCGCCACTTGGCCGGGAATGCCTGGATCATGTAGTACAACCCCAGGGAACTCAGCGCCGCACCCACCATGCCGTGCGCCGCCCGCACCGCAATGGCCGAACTGAGGTCGTTGACGAACAAGTGGCCGAAGGTCACCAGCGCATATAGCACCAGGAACACTTCGGTAAACGCGCGCAGGCCGAACTGCTGGCGGAACTTCACCAGCAGCAGGTTCATGCACACGTTGGTCATCACATAGGCGGCGGGCAGCCAGGCCATTTCGGCGGTGGTCGCCCCCAGTGCGCCTTGCAGGTATTGCAGGTTGGCGATGACCAGGGCATTCCCCAGCCCCCCGGTGATTGCCACCAGCACGCCCACCAGCGCGAACAGCCAGCGCTTGTGGGTGGGGTGCAGCGGTGTCGACGGCGAACCGGGCAGGCTCGGGCGCTCGTGGGGTTCCCAGGTGTGTGGGGTGTATTTGTCCATTCGATGACCTAGATGAACCGACGGGGCCGGTCGGTAAAAGCACGACTCAGGGATAGTAAACCTGAGAGCCGCTCATCTTGCCATCTTGGGGTGGGGTTCCAGCCAGTCTGTGGCTGCTCGATGCTTCTAAAGCGCACTCCTGATCAGATCCACCCCAGCCAACTCCAGTAAGTCGCCGCAAATACCAGCATCAACCCATACCCCACCAGCGTCACCCAGACCCCGACCTTGGCGAATTGCCTGGCCGTAAACGTCGCCGTGCCCAGGCACACCATGTTCTGCGGCGCATTGATCGGCAGGATAAACCCATAGCTCATGACAAACCCCAGCAGCATGGTCATCCCCAACCGGTTGAACTCCCCCGGCAAGGTCTGCAACACCGCAATCAGGATCGGCAACAACGCCGAGGTCAGGGCCGTGGCGCTGGCGAAGCCCAGATGGATCAGGATCAGGAACGCGCCAAGAATCGCAAACACGCCCAGCGGCCCCACCTGATCCAACCCGGTGTGCGCCACCACCTGCGAACCCAGCCATTGCCCGGCGTGGGTGGTCAGCAGCGCCGTGCCCAGGCTGATGCCCACGCCGAACACAATCACCGTACCCCACGGAATGCGCGATTGCACATCCTTCCAGGTCATCACACCCAGGCCCGGCAGCAGCAGGCACACCAGCCCGGCGTAGGTGGTCGACGTGGTGTCGAAATTGTGCAGGCGCCCTTCCGTGGCCCAGGCCAACAACAGCAGTATCGACACGGCGAGCAGGCGTTTCTGCGGGCCGGTCATGGGGCCGATGTCCAGCAGCGACTGCGCCACCGCTTCTTTACCGCCGGGGATGCTGTCGGTTTCCGGCGGCAGCAGCTTGAGCACCAGGTACAACAACACGGCCGACATAATCAGCGCCCACGGCGCGCCGGCGATCAGCCAGTCGATCCACGACACGCGCTGGCCGAGCATCTTGTCCATGAAGCCGACGCTCAGCAGGTTCTGCGCCGCGGCGGTCTGGATGCCGACGTTCCAGATGCTGGTGCCCTGGGCCACCACGATCATGATGCCGGCGGCGATGTTCGAGCGTTTATCGACACCAAAGGCGGCGATCACCCCCATCATAATCGGCACCACACAGGCACTGCGCGCCGTGGCACTGGGCACCACCAGGCTGAGCAGGATCGTCACGGCAATCGCGCCGAGCAGGATGCGCCGGGTACTGGTACCGACGCGGCTCAGGGTCACCAACGCAATGCGCCGGTCCAGGCCGGTGTGGGTCATCGCCGCCGCAATGAACAACGCGCCCGCCACCAGCGCCAGCGCGGGGTTGGAGAAGCCGGTCAGCGCCATGCTGATGGCCGGGCTGGAGCCGATCAGCTGCGTCGGGGCTTGCAGCGAGGGTGCGGTGCCGAGCAAAAACGCCATGAGCGAGGTGATCATGATCGCGCTGGCCTCATAGGACACCGCTTCGCTGATCCACACCACCACGGCAAACGCGAGGATCGCCAGCATGCGCTGCCCAGCAACGGGCAGGTCGACCGGCAGCGGCAACCACAGCACGCCGACCATCACCAGTACGGCGACCACCAGGCCCAGGGGTAACTTGAAGGATGCAGCGGTTGTAGCAGGGGCGTTCATGGGCGGCTCCGGGCCTCTGGATCGGGCCTGGAGCATGAGGCAAAGCGTCGCGTGGCGTGTTGACAGGTATCAACACCCTAGGCCAATAACTGGCTCAACACTGCGCGCAACTTGCCCGGTTTGACCGGCTTGTTCAGCAACGGCGCATCCAGCCGGCGCAACGCGCGGCGGCATTGGTCGGTGCGGTCGGCGGTAATGATCACCGCCGCAATCTTCTGCCCGAAATGCTCGCGCAGGTGCTTGACCACCTCGCACCCCAGCACCCCATGGTCCAGGTGGTAGTCCGCCAGGATCAGCTCCGGCGCCCTGCCCTGCAACGCCAGCAATGCGCCCGCCTGGTCGGTGGCGGTCAGCACTTCGCAGCCCCATTGGCCGAGCAATGCACGCATGCTGTCGAGGATGCTCACTTCGTTGTCGATCACCAGTAAACGCCGCCCCGGCAGCGGGTTGCCGGTCGTCGCTTGCACCGGCAGTTGGGTGATTGCCGCAGGCATCTCGGCGCTCATCGGCACCTCAATACTGAACATCGAACCGCGCCCCGGCCAGGACCGCACCGCCACCGGGTGGCCGAGGATCTCGGCGATCCGCTCGACAATCGCCAGGCCCAGCCCGACGCCCTTGCGGTCCGCCGCACGGCCGACGTCGAGCTGGTTGAACTCCAGGAAGATCGCCTCCAGCCGGTCCGCCGCAATACCACGCCCGGTATCCCAGACCTCGAGGCGCAGGCGATCGCCCCGGCGGCGCGCGCCGAGCAGGATACAGCCCTCATCGGTATAGCGGCAGGCATTGCTCAAGAAGTTACGCAAGATGCGCGTCAACAACCGCAAGTCGCTGCGGATCGCATAGCGGCCGGTGTGCACCCGCAGGTTCAGCCCCGACGCCTGGGCCACCGACTGAAACTCCGAAACCAGCGTCGCAAACAGCTCATCGAGCCGATACACGGCCATGTCCGGCTTGACCGCCGCCTGGTCCAGGCGCGAGATATCGAGCAAGTCCGTCAGCAGGTCCTCGGCGCCTTCCAGCGCCTGGTGCGTACGTTCCACCAGCACCTGCTCGACGCTGGGCAACTGCCGTTCGCGCAAGGTGGCGATCAACAAACGGGCGGCGTTCAGTGGCTGCAACAGGTCATGGCTGGCGGCGGCAAGGTATTTGTCCTTGCTGCGGTTGGCGGCTTCGGCGGCGTCGCGAGCGTCGCGCAGGTCCTGTTCGATCCGTTCGCGCTGGGCGATCTGCTGTTGCAGGTTGTGGTTGGCTTCCAGCAGTTCATCGGTACGTGCGGCCACCCGCTGCTCCAGCTCGTCGTTGAGACGGATGTAGCGCTTGCGTTCGGCCTCCAGCTCATCCAGGCGTGCGGTGAGTTCCGGGTAATGGCTCTTGCGCGCCGACTGGTCGCCAAGGCCCAGCAACCCGGCGAGGGCGCGCTGCTGGTCGTCAGAGAGCTTCGCCATAGACGACCTCGACGTCACGCTGGCTCGACTCCCGAGGGTTGGTGAGGATGCAGGGGTCGTGCATCGCATGGCGCGACAGGAACGGAATATCCGCCACACGCACCCCATGCAGCCCCAGGGTTTCGTGGAAGCCAATCGCATGTTTCAGCGCGATCAGATGGTCCACCAGGCGCCCGCAGATCTGTCGATGGTTGAGCCCCCGGCAGTCGATGCCGAATGTCTCGGCGATCACCTGGAAACGCTCCGGCGCCGAGTTGTAATTGAACGCCACCACATGCTCCACCAGCACCGCGTTGCACAGGCCATGGGGCAAATCGAGAAACCCGCCCAGGCTGTGGGACATGGCATGCACCGCGCCGAGGATCGCATTGGAAAACGCCAGCCCGGCCTGCATGCTGCCGAGCATGATCTTCTCGCGCAGGGCGATATCGCCGGGGTTGGCGATCATCTGCACCAGGTTGCCGTTGATCAGGCGCATCGCTTCCAGCGCGTGAGGATCGGTGAGCGGGCCGTGGCCAGTGGAGACGAACGCTTCGATGGCATGCACCAACGCGTCAATGCCGGTACAGGCCGACAGGAACGGGTCCATGCTGGCGGTGGTTTCCGGGTCGATCAGCGACACATCCGGCACCACCGCCTTGCTGACGATGGAGAACTTCATGCGTTCCTGCTGATTGGAGATGATCACGAACTGCGAGACATCCGCCGAGGTGCCGGCGGTGGTCGGTATCAGGATCAGCGGCGGGCTGGGCACGCGGAGGGTATCCACGCCTTCGAAATCGAGGATGCTACGGCCGTGGGCGACCACAATGCCGATGGCCTTGCCGCAATCCATCGGGCTGCCGCCGCCGATGGCGACAATCACGTCACAGTGGTGTTCACGGTACACCTCGGCACCGAGCATCACTTCCTCGACACGGGGGTTGGGCGAGACGGCGCTGTACAGGCAGTAATCGATGCCGAGCGCTTGCAGGCTGGCTTCGACATCGGCCACCCAACCGGCGGCAATCACGCCGGGGTCGCTGACCACCAGCACCTTGCGTGCGCCGAAGGTCTTGGCGTAATTACCGACGTTGTGCCGGCAGCCGGCACCAAAGATGATTTCAGGAGAAACGAATTTACGCAGCGGGCTCAGAGTCTGGCTCATGGGTAAGCCTGTTTTTATTATTTTGGAAGATGCGCTCCACACTAACCCATCCGGCTGCGATTGCAATCAGACCAAAGGGGCATCCTCCACACAGCACCGGCCAGCACAAGGCTGGCCGGCGGTGAATCAACGGCTGGCGAAGTACATGGTCACTTCGAAGCCGATACGCAGGTCGGTAAACGCGGGTTTAGTCCACATGGGCATGTCCTCTTGTTGTGCCGGAAGATCCCGGTCGGGTCATTAATGCATGGGGGGTGTGGGCGGCGAATGCTACTTTCGAAGTAGCGGCTGCAGTGCATTAGTCGCGGATGCAGGCAAATCAAAATGGGAGATGCAGAACCCGCCATGACCCAATACCACTACCTCGACCAATCCCAACATTGAAATACGGTCCATGTGGGAGGGGGCTTGCTCCCGATAGCAGTGTGTCAGTCAACACCCATGCCGCTGACACACCGCTATCGGGAGCAAGCCCCCTCCCACATTTTTCTAACCGTGTTGCAGGCATTCGATGGAGCGATCCACCGTGGTCTTGGCTATTTCCAGCAAATGCCACACCGCCAAAATCTTCGCCCGTTCGGGGCTTGCCAACAGTTCGCCGCAATCGAGTGCGGTGGCCGAGGCGCTGTCGAGCAGGCTGGTGGTGTAAAGCAGCGCGTCTTCGAAACTCAGGTCTTCGTTGACGGAGTGAAAGCCTTGGGTGGGCAGGTAGTGGTCGATGGCGCGGTTGAAGGCGGCGCGGTCTTTGGCGGGGTCAATCGGTGGATCGGGTAGGACTTTGTTCATGAGGTAGTTCCTGTCTGAATATCAAGGAACCGACACTGTTCGCGACTAAACGAAGGCGGCGGCTGTACGCAGGTTAGTCGACCGGTCAGAACAGGAACCCGGCGCGCCCGAGGGCGCCCTGCGCACAGCCACCATAAAAGCTTCATGGGAGCATGCGCCTGTTCAGAATCCGGGCGACTAAACCCGATCACTGATTTGGCAGTGACGGACCGCAGACTAGCCACCGATTCCAGCAGGCACAAGGCGGCAAGGATTGTCTAGGAAACGTCCTGCGATTTAAAGCGACACAACTTGCTGGCCCTTTACAAACCATGACCAAATGCCACCAGCCCTACCAATCAAACATTGAAACACGGTCCATGTGGGAGGGGCGGTGCGACGATTCGACTTGCTCCCGATAACGGTGTGCCAGTCAGCATTCATGTCACTGACCGGCCGCTATCGGGAGCAAGCCCCCTCCCACATTTTTCTAACCGTGTTGCAGGCATTCGATGGAGCGATCTACCGTGGTCTTGGCGATTTCCAGCAAATGCCCCACAGCCAAAATCTTTGCCCGTTCGGGGCTGGCCAGCAGTTCGCCGCAATCGAGTGCGGTGGCCGAGGCGCTGTCGAGCAGGCTGGTGGTGGAACCTGTGGGAGGGGGCTTGCTCCCGATAGCACTGTGTCAGTCAACACCTATGCCACTGAACACCGCTATCGGGAGCAAGCCCCCTCCCACCATGAATTGCATTGCAAATTTGAGGGTTAGAAGAAGCCCAGCGGATTGATGTCGTAGCTCACCAACAGGTTTTTGGTCTGCTGGTAGTGATCGAGCATCATCTTGTGGTTCTCACGCCCCACGCCCGACTTCTTGTACCCGCCAAACGCCGCATGCGCCGGGTACAGGTGATAACAGTTGGTCCACACCCGCCCGGCCTTGATCGCGCGGCCCATGCGGTAGGCGCGGTTGATGTCGCGGGTCCACAGGCCGGCGCCCAGGCCGAATTCGCTGTCGTTGGCGATCGCCAGTGCTTCGGCCTCGTCCTTGAAGGTGGTCACGCCCACCACCGGGCCGAAGATTTCCTCCTGGAACACGCGCATCTTGTTGTGCCCCTTGAGCAAAGTCGGCTGGATGTAATAGCCGCTGGACAGGTCGCCCTCCAGACGCTCGGCCGCGCCGCCGGTGAGCAGTACGGCGCCTTCTTGCTGGGCGATCTCCAGGTAGGACAGGATCTTGTCGTATTGCTGCTGCGACGCCTGGGCGCCGACCATGGTCTCGGTGTCCAGTGGGTTGCCGCGCTTGATCTTGACGATCTTCTTCATCACCTCGGCCATGAACGGCTCGTAGATCGACTCCTGCACCAGCGCCCGCGACGGGCAGGTGCACACCTCGCCCTGGTTGAAGAACGCCAGCACCAGACCTTCAGCAGCCTTTTCAATAAAGGCCGGCTCGGCGCGCATGATGTCTTCAAAGAAGATGTTCGGCGACTTGCCGCCCAGCTCGACGGTGGACGGGATGATGTTCTCGGCGGCAGCATGCATGATGTGCGCGCCCACCGGGGTGGAACCGGTGAAGGCGATCTTGGCGATGCGCTTGCTGGTGGCCAGCGCCTCCCCCGCTTCGCGTCCAAAACCCTGCACGATGTTGAGCACGCCCGGCGGCAGCAGGTCGCCGATCAGCTCGGCGAACACCATGATCGACAGCGGCGTCTGCTCGGCAGGTTTGAGCACAATGCAGTTACCGGCTGCCAATGCCGGTGCCAATTTCCACGCGGCCATCAGCAGTGGGAAGTTCCACGGAATGATCTGCCCGACCACGCCCAGCGGCTCGTGGAAGTGATAGGCCGCAGTGTGCTCGTTGATCTCGGCGGCGCCGCCTTCCTGGGCGCGGATGCAACCGGCGAAGTAACGGAAGTGGTCGGCGGCCAGGGGCACGTCGGCGTTGAGGGTTTCGCGCACGGCCTTACCGTTGTCCCAGGTCTCGGCCACGGCCAGCACTTCGAGGTGTTGCTCAATACGGTCGGCGATTTTCAACAGCACCAAAGCACGATCCTGGGCCGAGGTTTTGCCCCAGGCATCGGCGGCGGCGTGGGCCGCGTCCAGGGCCTTGTCGACATCGGCGGCGCTGGAGCGTGGGAATTCGGCGATCACTTCACCGGTGACCGGCGAAGTGTTGGTGAAATACTCACCCTTGAGCGGCGCGACGAACTCGCCGCCGATGTAATTGCCGTAGCGCGGCTTGAACGTGACGATGGCGCCGGGGGTGCCAGGTTGTGCGTAGATCATGATGAGGCCTCTGTCGGGGTCCGAGCCTGTCGGTCAACAGGCGATGAGCCGATGGTAAAGAGCCCTCGCTGCCGGGCGAATGCGCCGTTGGCAGGAGGGCCCTGGTCATTTGGTCGTAGAACTAGTGCTTGGCCACCAGTTCCTTGGGGAGCTTGAAGGTCCAGAGCATGCCGCCCTGGTTGAAGTCCTTGACCCGCTTGGCCACTTCGCCGCCCCATAGCGGCACCGCGCCGCCCCAGCCGGAGAGCACCGACACGTACTGCTCGCCGTCCATCTCCCAGGTCACAGGTGAGCCGAGCACGCCGGAGCCGGTCTGGAACTCCCAGACTTTTTCCCCGGTCTTGGCGTTGAAGGCTTGCAGGAAGCCTTCCGGCGTACCGGTGAAGACCAGGTTGCCCTTGGTGGTCAGCACCCCGCCCCACAGCGGCGCGAAGTTCTTGTGGCGCCAGACTTCCTTGCCGGTTTTCGGGTCGATGGCGCGCAGCACGCCGATATAGTCTTCATTCAGCGGTTTGATGGTGAAGCCCGCGCCGAGGAACGCCGCGCCTTTCTTGTAGGCAATGCCTTCGTTCCAGATGTCCATGCCCCACTCGTTGGACGGCACATAGAACAGCCCGGTGTCGCGGTTGTAGGCCATCGGCATCCAGTTCTTCGCCCCCAGGAACGCCGGGGCGACAAACACCGAGGTGCCTTTGGTTTCGCTGCCGGGGGCGCCGGGGCGGCTGGCTTCGTTGTAGATCGGCCGCCCGTCCTTATCCAGGCCGCTGGCCCAGGTGATCTTGTCGACAAACGGGAAGCCGCGGATGAATTTGCCGTTGGTACGGTCGAGCACGTAGAAGAAGCCGTTGCGGTCGGCGGTGGCCGCCGCCTTGATTTCCTTGCCGCCTTCGCTGTAGTTGAAGGAGATCAATTCGTTGACGCCGTCAAAGTCCCACCCGTCGTGCGGCGTGCTCTGGAAATGCCACTTGATGCTGCCGTCATCCGGGTTCAGCGCCAGGCGCGAAGAGGAATAGAGGTTATCGCCAGGACGCAGGTGGGAGTTCCACGGTGCCGGGTTGCCGGTGCCGAACAACAGCAGGTTGGTTTCCGGGTCGTAGTAACCGCCCAGCCACGGCGCTGCGCCGCCGGTTTTCCATAGGTCGCCGGGCCAGGTCTTGCCCGGCGCACCGCCGGAAATGCCGTTTTCCACGGCCTTGCCGTCCTTGTACACGTAGCCCATATGCCCTTCTACCGTGGGCCGGGTCCACAGCAGGTCGCCGTTTTTCGGGTCATATGCTTCGATCTTGCCCACCACACCGAACTCGCCACCGGCCACGCCGGTAATCAGCTTGCCGTTGATCACCAAGGGCGCGGCGCTGATGGAGTAGCCTTCCTTGTGATCGGCGACTTTTTTACTCCATACCACTTTGCCGGTGTCTTTGTTCAGCGCCACGAGTTTGGCGTCGAGCGTGCCGAAGAACACCAGGTCGCCATACAGTGCCACGCCCCGGTTGATCACGTCGCAGCACGGGCGAATGTCATCGGGCAAGCGCGCGTCGTATTGCCAGAGTTTCTTGCCGGTGCGCGCATCGACCGCGAATACCCGCGAGTAGGAGCCGGTGAGGTACATGACCCCGTCCTTGACCATCGGCTGCGCCTGCTGCCCGCGTTGTTTCTCGCCACCAAAGGAAAACGCCCAGGCCGGGCGCAGGTCTTTGACGTTGTCGACATTCAGCGTATCGAGCGGGCTGTAGCGCTGGCCCTGGACGCCCAGGCCATTGGTTACGATCTGGCCGGGGTTTTTCGGGTCCTGGAGAATATCCTGATCGGTCACGGCGGCATGGGCCTGGCCGGCCAGCAGGAGGGCACCGAGCAACACACTCAAGGCGAAGGGTTGGCGGCGTGCGGGTTGGGTCATGACGGCTACCTCTGCGGTTTTTTGTTATACCCGGGAAATTTTCCCGGTCTGCCGGCGATTCTTGAGCGCAGCGGCCGCCGTCACAATTGACCGCTGTATCGAGATTGCTAGTTCCTTAGTAGCGGGGCAGCGTGTCGACCCGTTGCAATTGCTCGCGTTCGTAACGCGGGTACAGGTGGCTGACGCTGCGGATCAGTTCGTAGCGGTTCAGGCTGATCGCGGCGAAACGCTCGGGGATCGGGCTGCGGATCAGCTCGGCCATCTCGCTGCCCTGTGCGGCGCCGTCGCGCAGCATCTGGTCGAGCCAGGTCAGGTAGTCGCGCATTTGCTCAAGGGGGCGCGCATCGCCGGCGACCGGGCCGTGGCCGGGCACCAGCAGGGTCCAGGGCAAGGCCTGCAGGCGTTCGATATCCGCCAGCCAGGCCGCCAGCCCCGGGCTGTTGGGAGTGGTGAGCGCACGTTGGTAGAACACCAGGTCGCCGGCGAACAGCACACCGGTCTTGCTGTCGAGGATCGCCAGGTCCGCGCCGGTATGCCCGGTGAACGCCAGCAAGCGCAGATCATGGCTGCCGACGCTCAGCACACCCGGTTCGAGCACCTGGGTAGGCAGCAGCACTTCGGTACCGCGCATCCAGTCACCGACCAGGCGATAGAGGTTTTCAGCCATGCCATCGCCCTGCTCGTGGAGCAAGCGCGTGGTGTCGGCCAGGGCGCCGATCGGCACGGACTTGAACGCCTGGTTGCCCAAGGCATGGTCGGGGTGATGATGGGTCAGCAGCACCTGGATCACCGGTTTGGCGGTGACACCGGCAATCGCCTGGCGCAGCGCTTCGCCGTAGCGCCTGGACGGCCCGGTGTCGATCACCACCACGCCGGCTTCGGTGACGATGAACGCGGTGTTGACGATGTTGCCGCCATTGGCCTTGTTGAAGTTGTCGGTGCTGCCTTCCAACAGCCAAGTGTCGTCGGCAATCAGACGGGGCTTGAGCGCGTAGTCGAGATCCGCCAGCGCGGGCAGGCTCAGGCACAGGCAACACAGCAGTATCCAGCGCATACCGCGCTCCTTGAGGTCAGGGGATGGCGGCGTCGATCTGGTTGCCGCTGTTGTCCCGCAGCAGCAGGCGCGTCGGCCCCGCCCTTTGGATGTCGAATGCCAGGTTGGGGTTTTCGCTGACCGCCGGGAACAACTCAAGCTCCGCCAGTACCTGGTCCTGAGCGTCGCGCAGTTGGGCGTGGTTCAGATAAAACTCCGGGATACCGCTGACCAGGCCATTGTCCATCGGGTGCGCCACCTGCACGCGCACGCGGCTGAACTCACCACGCGGATAACGCCCGCCCAGTACCTCGCCGATATGCTCTTCCCAGCCCGGCTGGGTGCGCACCACACTGGGTGCGGTGCAACCGCCACCGGCCGCGTCGATCAGGGCCGAGCCGACATGCCACACGCCATCATCGGTGAGCACCGCCGCGCGCAGCGGCGTGGCTTGTTCGATACGGATGCGGATCGACAACCACGGCAATACGCCGGCCTTGGGGTGGAAGTCGACGATCTTCGGCAACGGGTTGAGTTCGGCCCAAGCCAGGATGTTCACCACGTGGCCATTGAAGGCGCGGGCGTCGATCTCCAGCGGCACCTGCCGCGCATCTTCGGCAAACGGCGGTGCCAGCAGCTTGACCCGCTCGTCGAACACGAACGGCGCATCGCCCAAGAACTGCTTCTGATAAAACGCCCACATCACCGACGGCACCGGGTCCACCTGCGTGGCGTGGGCCGCAAGCGGCAGCCAGCACGCCAACATCAGCCTCAGGCGCCAGTTCATTGGTACATCTCGGGCACTTCATAGCGCAGGCCGTAATGCTGGTAGATGGCTTGCAGCGAGCCGTCGCGGATCAAGCCTTCCAACGCATCCTCCACGGCATAGGCCAACTGGCGGTTGCTTTCATGCACCGCCATGCCGATCTCCCAGCGTTGTTTGCCCATATTGGGGTAGGCGTTTTCAGCCAAAGCCAGTTGCGGGTCGTGGGCCTCATGCACCTGCCAATCGATTTCACCGCGCATGGCCATCACCGCGTCGATTTTCCCGGCCTTCATTGCCGCAAAGGCCTGGGGTACGCCCGGGTAATGATGGGTCTTGCCGGCGAGCATGCCGTTGAACACTGAAGTGAGGTAGAACGACGGCACGCTGTCGACTTCGACGCCGATGGGGTGCTGTTTGAATACCGCCACACTGGCGACACTGTCCAGGCGCCGACGGTCATAGGCCACCTGCCATTGTTCGTTCTGGTAGGGGCCGAACATCACCACCTGGCCGTTTTCCAGTTCGCCCTGGTCGTTGCGCCTCTGCGCATAGTCGTGATCGTAGGGCGCACGCAGCATCAGGTCGGCCAATTGATGATGGTGCAACGGGCTGCCGCGCCAGATGTAGTCGCGCAGGTCGTCGTCGAGCTTCTCCCCGGCGGGCGCCCAGATCAGCGTCAACCGCACCCCCAGGGCCTTGGCCAGCGCCTGCGCGAGTTCCACATCGACCCCGCGCGGCGTTGTGCCCTGTTCGAAGCTGTAGGGGGCGAAGTTTTTGTACACCGCCACTTTCAGCTCACCCGCGGCGATGATCTGGTCATAGCTGCGCACCTGCGCCTGGGCGATCTGGCCGCACAGCAAGCACAGGCCCAGCAGCGCTGCGAACAGGCGCATGGCTTACTCCTCGACGCGCACGGAGTCCAGGTAAGTGCGCACCGCCCACAAAGCCTCCTGGCTCAGGTAGTCGGCCATTTTCGGCATGTACACCCGCCCGTCACGCACTGCGCCATTGCGCACGCGCTCCACAAACCACTCATCCCCCGCCTCGCCGGCGTCCAGCAGGCGCAGGTCAGGCGCGATACCACCGGACTTGGCTTCCAGCCCATGGCACGCGGCGCAGTTCTGGTTGTAGGCGGAGGCGCCGATCTCCACGGCTTTATCGTGCTCGGGCGAGGTGCGATAAGGGTTCACGGCAGCCCAGCCGTCAGCGTCGACCGCCACTCCGGCATCCTTGATCGACGTCAGGCCTTTGGTCTCCACCGCTTGCGGCACCACATTGCCATGGGCCAGCGCGGAACCGGCACCGATCACACCGACCAACAGCCCGGCCACGAGCACGGCATTGCGTTTTGTTGTCATTATTTTTGCCCTCAGGATTGCACGCAAAACCTCATGGTTCGAGGTTATGGCAGGCATCTTAAAAACCCTGGGCCACGGGCCGTATGCTGCTTTGGTGGCCGCGCCCTCCTCCCTTGGTAGTAGGGCTTGTGGGGCACGCCTGAAACAGCGGCGCTGCGGGACGTCTTGCCGGCCTCGGCGGACTTGCGGGCTACGACCTTGGTACTGGCTCAGCGGTACTTTCTGCATATTTGCAGGGGGAACGGGGCTTTCTATGCTGGCGCTACCTGTCATGGAGTGCCTTATGCGCCAGCTTGCCCCCTACGCCGTGATCTGCCTGCTGGCGGTGGTGTGTGCCCCTGGCAGCCAGGCCGCCGAGGCACCGTTGCCGGTGCCCATCGGTTACCTGGGGTATCGCCCCGACCCGGGGCCGTTGCTGTCCAATGTGATCGGCGAACCCGCCGACGCCGGGCAACGCGGCGCTGAATTGGCGATCATCGACAGCAACAGCACCGGCGCCTTTCTCAACCAGCATTACAGCCTCACCAGCGCCACGGTCGACACGCCCGAGGCCCTGCTCGCCGCCGCCAAGGCCCAGCATGACCAGGGCCTGCGCCTGTTCGTGGTCAACGCCCCCGCCGCCAGCCTGCGCCAACTCAGCGCTGCGTTGCCCGACAGCCTGCTGTTCAACGCCGGCAGCCCCGATGACCGCCTGCGCAGCACCGACTGCCTGGGCAACGTGCTGCACAGCCTGGCGAGCCGCGCAATGCTGGCCGATGCGCTGATGCAGTTTCTGGTGGTGCGCAAATGGCAACGGGCGCTGCTGATCGTCGGCCCGACCGAGGATGACCAGGCCTATGCCGCCGCCCTGCGCCGCGCCGCCAAGCGTTTCGGCGTGCGCTGGGTCGCGGAAAAAGCCTGGCGTTTCGATAACGATCAACGCCGCAGCGCCCAGGCCGATATGCCGCTGTTCACCCAGGCGGATGACTATGACGTGGTACTGGTGGCCGACGAGCGCGGCGACTTCGGCGAATACGTGCCCTACCAGACCTGGTACCCGCGCCCGGTGGCCGGCACCCAGGGCCTGACCCCCACCGGCTGGCACAAAACCGTGGAGACCTACGGCGCCGCGCAATTGCAAAAGCGCTTCGAAGCCCTGGCCGGGCGCTGGATGAACGACCGCGACTTCGCCGCCTGGATGGCGGTGCGCAGCGTCGCCAGCGCCGTCAGCAAGCTGCGTCAGGCCGACCCCATGGCGATCCGCCAACTGGCGTTGGGCGAGCAACTGCCGCTGGATGGTTTCAAGGGCCGCAAGCTCAGTTATCGCCCCTGGAATGGCCAACTGCGCCAGCCGATCCCCATCGTGCAACCGCGGGCGCTGGTCAGTACCTCGCCTCAAGAGGGTTTCCTGCACCCCTTCAACGAAATGGACAGCTTGGGCTATGACCAGCCCGAGGTGACCTGCCGCTATCCCTGAACACATAAAACAATAAGGAATCCGCCATGCGCCGCACCCTGCTTTCATGCGCCCTGCTGCTTGCCGCCGGGCACGCCGTGGCCAGCACCGCCTGGGTCTCCAACGAGAAAGACAACAGCCTGAGCCTGATCGACATGCAGACCCTGCAAGTCACCGACACGCTCAAGGTCGGCCAGCGTCCACGCGGCCTGCTGCTGTCCCATGACAATAAGCTGTTGTACATCTGCGCCAGTGACTCGGACCGGGTGCAAGTGATGGACGTGGCCACCCGCAAGATCGTCAAGGAGCTGCCCTCCGGCAAAGACCCCGAGCAATTTGCCCTGCACCCCAATAACCGCTGGTTGTATGTGTCCAACGAAGACGATGCACTGGTCACGGTGATCGACACCGAAACTGCCAAGGTGCTGGGCCAGATCAACGTCGGCGTCGAACCCGAAGGCATGGCGGTCAGCCCCGACGGCAAGTGGGCGGTGAACACCAGCGAAACCACGAACATGCTGCATTGGATCGACACCCGTACCCAGACGCTGGCCGACAGTACCCCGGTGGACCAGCGCCCGCGCTTTGTCGAATTCAGCCACGACGGTGCGCAGCTCTGGGCCTCGGCGGAAATCGGCGGCACCGTGACGATTCTCGACGTGGCCAGCCGTGCAATCCTCAAGACCCTGACCTTCAAGATCAAGGGCGTGCACCCGGACAAGGTGCAACCGGTGGGCATCAAGCTCAGCGCCGACGGCAAGTACGCATTTGTCGCCCTGGGCCCGGCCAACCATGTGGCGGTGATTGACGCCAAGACGTTCGAAATCCTCGACTACCTGGTGGTCGGCCGCCGCGTCTGGCAACTGGCGTTCACGCCCGATGAGAAACAGTTGCTGGCCACCAACGGCGTGAGCGGCGATGTGTCGGTGATCGATGTGGACAGCCTCAAGGTGGTCAAGTCGATCAAGGTCGGGCGCTACCCATGGGGTGTGGTGGTGACACCATGAACGCGTTGGACGTCAGCCGGCTCAGCTTCGCCTATGGCCCTCGGCAGGCGTTGCAGGCGGTGAGTTTCAGCCTGGCGCCGGGGCAGTTTGCAGCGTTGCTGGGGCCGAACGGGGCCGGCAAGTCGACCTTGATCGCCCTGCTCACGCGCTTGTACGACTTGCAGGCCGGCACGATCCGGGTGGGCGGGCATTGCCTGGCGCAGGCCCCGCGTGCGGCATTGCAGCAACTGGGGGTGGTGTTCCAGCAAAGCACCCTGGACCTGGATTTGAGCGTGGAACAGAACCTGCGTTATCACGCCGCGCTGCATGGCCTGTCGCGTCGCGAGGCGGCCGCACGGGTCGACGCCGAGCTGGCTCGCCAGGCCCTTGGCGAACGTCGCCGGGAGCGGGTGCGCGAACTCAATGGCGGCCACCGGCGCCGGGTGGAAATCGCCCGCGCACTGCTGCACGGGCCGCGCCTGCTGTTGCTCGACGAAGCCAGCGTGGGCCTCGACCCGGCCAGCCGGCTGGCGCTCAACCAGCACGTGCGCAGCCTGTGCCTGGACCAGGCAATCAGTGTGTTGTGGACCACCCACCTGCTCGATGAAGTGCGCGCCGAGGATGCATTGCTGATCCTGCATCAAGGCCGCTTGGTGGCCAGCGGGCAGGTCGACACGCTGATACGCGAACAAGGCGGCGACTTGGGCAGCCTGTTCGCCCGCCTGACACGCCCCACGCCGACGGGAGCTGTGGCATGAACGCTTACTGGCAATGTCTGCGCGGCATCGTGTTGCGCGAATGGCTGCGCTTTGTGCTGCAGCGCACGCGGTTTCTCAGCGCCCTGGTGCGCCCGCTGCTGTGGCTGCTCGTATTCGCCGCTGGCTTTCGCGCCGCCCTGGGGATCTCGGTGATCGAACCCTACGACACCTACATCCCCTACGAGGTGTACATCATTCCGGGGCTGGCCTGCATGATCCTGCTGTTCAACGGCATGCAAGGGTCGCTGGCGATGGTGTACGACCGCGAAATGGGCAGCATGCGGGTGCTGCTCACCAGCCCGTTGCCGCGCACGTTCCTGCTGTGCAGCAAACTGATGGCGACCGCGTTGATTTCGTTATTGCAGGTGTATGGGTTCCTGGCGATTGCCTGGGTCTACGGTGTGCAACCGCCGGCCATGGGCCTGTTGCTGGCGCTGCCGGCGTTGCTGCTGGTGGCCCTGATGCTCAGTGCCCTGGGCCTGTTGCTGTCGAACGCGATCCGCCAGTTGGAGAACTTCGCCGGGGTAATGAATTTTGTGATTTTCCCGTTGTTCTTCCTGTCGTCGGCGCTGTACCCGCTGTGGAAGATGCGCGACTCCAGCGAGTGGCTGTATTGGTTGTGCGCAGTCAACCCGTTCACCCATGCGGTAGAACTGGTGCGTTTTGCCTTGTACGAACGCTTCGCCCCCCTGGCCCTGGCGGTGTGCCTGGGGCTGACCCTGACGTTCGCGCTGCTGGCGGTACTGACGTTCAACCCTCAGCATGCGGCCCTGCGCAAGAAAGGCTGAAAACTACTACTTTGGTACTGGTTTTCGTGTCTATCGTCGCATTCCCAAGGGCTCGGGACTGGCGTGTAATGGCGGCATAACGATAAGGACTACCCTGCCATGCTGCCCGCTCGATTGCCCCTGTTGGCCCTGTTGTGCCTGTTTGTCGCCCACGCCCAGGCCGACACGCCGCTGTTTTCCGCCGACGGCATGCGCATCAGCCTGTATCGCAGCCCGACCCCTGAGCAGGTAAACGGCGCAACGACCCTCGACACGCCGGCCCTGCAAGCCCTGCTCACCCAGACCCCGCCGCCGGTGTTGATCGACGTTTACCGCCGCCCCTGGCTGCAAGGCCGCTTCATTGAAGACCAGCCTCACGCCAACCTGCCCGGCAGCCACTGGCTGGCCAATACCGGCGACGGCGACCTCACGCCTGAGTGGCAGGGATATTTCGTGCGCCACTTGTACCGCTACACCGCCGGCGACCTGACACGAGCGCTGGTGTTCTATTGCCGCTCCGATTGCTGGTTGAGTTGGAACGCGGTAAAACGAGCCGCCAACCTGGGCTATACCTCTGTGTACTGGTATCGCGACGGCCTGGACGCGTGGGAAGCGGCAAACCTGCCGGTGGCAACGGCACAACCAGAACCCTTCCAATAATCAGAATAAAAAGGTGAACGGCCATGTACAAAATCCTGATTGCCGACGATCACCCGCTGTTTCGCGAAGCGATCCACAACGTCATCAGCGATGGTTTCCCCGGCAGCGACATCATGGAAACCGCCGACCTGGACAGCGCCCTCGCCCTGACCCAGGACCACGATGACCTCGACCTGATCCTGCTGGACCTGAACATGCCGGGCATGCACGGCCTCAATGGGCTGATCAACCTGCGCAACGAGTCGCCGACCATCCCGGTGGTGATCGTTTCGGCCGAGCAAGACAAGCAGATCGTGCTGCAAGCCATCACCTATGGCGCGGTGGGCTTCATCACCAAGTCCTCGCCGCGCCAGCAAATGACCGAGGCGATCCAGCAGATCCTCAACGGCAACGTATACCTGCCGTCGGACATCATCCGCACCCAGAAAAACACCGGGCAACGGCGCATGCACGACAACCCGGGCTTTGCCCCGGAATTGCTGCAGGCGCTGACACGCAAGCAATTGCTGGTACTGGAGCGCATGACCAAGGGGGAGTCGAACAAGCAGATCGCCTATACCCTGGAGATCGCCGAGACCACGGTGAAGGCCCATGTGTCGGCAATCCTGCGCAAGCTGAATGTGCACAACCGCGTCCAGGCGATCCTCAGTGCCGGGGACATTGATTTCGGCTCATACCTGCGCCGCTGACCTTGTAGTGAGCGGGCTTGCCCTAATGCCAGTCAGTTAAGGATTAACGCGGTCACTGTGGGAGGGGGCTTGCTCCCGATAGGCCGCGCAGCGGCCTCAAAAATGGGCCTGCTACGCAGGCCATCGGGAGCAAGCCCCCCTCCCACAATTTATCCACCGTCCGCTTTATCGCTTAACTGACAGGCATTAGGGCTCGCCCCGCGCTGGGCTGCGCAGCGGCCCCAGGCACCTCGGTCTCACTGCAACACCGCATCGGTCTTGTTGGGGCGGCTGCGCCACCCGGCGCGGGGCAAGCCCGCTCACTACAAGGCCGGGCCGAGCAGGTGGCTCATGGCGGTCTTGAGTTTCATGGGGCGCACAGGCTTGTGCATCAACGTGTACCCCAACTCACGGATCTGCAGCTTCAACTCATTGCTGTAGTTGGCGGTGATCATCATGGCCGGGATCGCACTGCCGCGCCGGGCGTTGATGCGGGCCACGGCGTCCACGCCGTTCTGATCGTCGTCCAGGTGGTAGTCGGCGATCAACAGGTCGGCCTCGGCGTGGTAGTTATCCACCTGCCGCGCCAGGTCCTGCTCCGACAACGCCGTGATGACCCGGCAGCCCCACCCTTCCAGTAACGTGCGCATACCGGCGCAGATCGCCGCGTCGTTATCCAGCACCCACACCCGCGCACCTTGCAGGCGCTCCAGCAACGGTTCGCTCATCGCCACCATCGGCAGCGGCCTGGGCGCGGTAGCGCTGAGCGGCACCTCCACCGCAAACATCGAACCCTTGCCCGGCCAAGACCGGACGCTGATGCGATGGCCGAGTATCCCGGCGATCTTTTCCACGATCGCCAACCCCAGGCCCAACCCCCGGTCCTGGTCCGGGCGCTGCACATCGCCGCGCTTGAACTCCTGGAAAATCTCCTCCAGGCGCTCCTCGGCGATGCCCATGCCGCTGTCCCACACCTGGATCGACAACCGTTGCGGGTGGCGCCGGCAACCGAGCACTACGCGGCCCGTATAGGTGTAGCGAAGCGCATTGCTCAACAGGTTGCGCAAGATCCGCGCAAGCAACTGGATATCGCTGCGTACCAGCGCCGAGCAGCCGATAAAGCGCAGTTCCAACCCTTCGGCGCGGGCCAATTGGGTGTACTCGGCGGCCAGATTGTCCAGCAGTTCACTGAGGGCAAAAGGCGCGATGTCCGCCTTGATCACACCGGCATCCAGCTTGGAGATATCCACCAGGGTCCCCAGCAGGTTTTCCACGTCTTCCAGGGAGTTGCTCACGTTGCGCACCAGGGTTTCGCTGGGGCGCTCGAGCAAGGCGCTGGTAAACAGCCGAGCGGCATTGAGCGGTTGCAGCAGGTCATGGCTGACGGCGGCGAGGAATTTGGTTTTCGACAGGTTGGCCTGCTCGGCCTCCAGCTTGGCTTCGCGCAGGCGGGTCTCCATGCGCCGCCGTTCATCGATCTCCTTCAACAACTGGTCGTTGAGTGCGGTCAGTTCCGAGGTGCGCTGGGCGACGCGCTGCTCCAGATGTTGATAGGCCTGGTGCAAGGCTTCGGCCGTGCGGCGGCGCTCGGTGATGTCGCGGATCAGCACGAAGATCCCGACCACTTCGCCCGTGGCCAACACGTTCGGCACATAGGAACGCAGCATGTAGCGCTCCTGGTTATTGATATTGGTTTCGGCGAATTCGAAGGTCACGCTCTCCCCGGCCAGGGCGCGGGCGACATACGCGTCCAGCCGCTGGCAATGCTGCTCGCTGTGCACTTCGCGCAGGCTTTGCCCGAGCATCATGCCGCGCGGCCAGCAGTACCACTCTTCATACACCTTGTTGGTGAATTCGTAGACCAGGTCGGCATTCAGGTAGCCGATCAGGGCAGGCACGTTGTCGGTGATCAAGCGAATCCAGCGCTCGCTTTCCTGCGCTTTCTGCGCCGCGACCTGTTCGCCGCGCAAGGTTTCGGCGCGCAGCCGGGCGTTGATCAGCAAATGGTTGCTGGCCTTCAGTTCGGCCATCGCCTGGTTGAGTGCATCGGTGCGTTCGCGCACTTGCTCGGCCAACACCACCGAATGCTGGAAGGTGGTGTAAGGGCTGTTGCCCTGGGGCAGGCCCGACTCGATGCGCTCGATCAGCGCCGCATTGATGCGCGCCAGCTTGTGGTTGTCCTGTTGCAACCGGGCCACCTGGGCGAGCAGTTCAGCGTCGGCCCCGGGCAATGGCGACCCCGGTGAAGGTCTGGTTGATGTGCATGCCATTGAACTGTTCTCCGTAGGTGTTGAAGCCCATCACCCGGTGGTCACGCAGGAACGTGCCGATCGGCTCCAGGTCGCCGTTGTCTTCCAGCTCCAGGCGGCGCAGGAAGCAATCGCAGCCAATGGTCAGCAGCAGCTCGCCGAGACGCGATTGCAGGCCGTCGAACAAGGTTTCCAGGTTGGGCAGGATCGGCCCTGGTGTCATCGCGGTGAGCACGATGCCGTTTTCCACCGCGCAGTAGAAACTCAGGCTCAGGTCGTCATGCACCTGCTGGATCGCGCGCACGTAGTAATAGTCGTGGATACGTACCGCCAACGGGTGCGCAGCGAAGATGCGGTGGTCAAGGTCGGCCACCGCGACGCCGATATGGCGCGCGTACTCTTCGGCGGCGGGCTCGGCGTTGAGCTCGAACACGCGACGCGACGGGCTGTCGGCGCCAGTCACCACCAGTTTCTCGGTACGCGGCTGGATGTGGTGGGTGGTGAACACCTCGAAATCCAGCCAGGTATTGACCAGCACCACCACCGCCGCTCCGCTGTGGAAGACGCCGTTGAAGTACACGTGGGTATGCAGGAAATTGTCATCGCCGGCCGAGCCGCCGAAGTGCGGGATATCGCCCAGGGCGGCGCTGAGGGCAGCCAGCACCATTTCTTCGCGGCTGGACAGGCCGTCGAGCAAGGTCAGGGCGAACGTATTGCCCTTGATCGGCGCCAGGGTGTTGCTGCGACAGCCGCCGACCAGACGCTCGACCATGTCCTGGGCGTTGATCAGGCTGAAGTGTTCCACCTGGTCGATCAGTTCGGTGGCGATGGAGAAATGCGCGTGGTTGAACCCTATCGCGGTGATGCAGTTACGGCCGTAGCCCTGGGGCGTGATCTCGCCCGCGCTGGTGCAACCGACCACGCGCACCGTGCCGAAGCATTGCTGCAAGGCATTGCCCAACGCCTGCAGATCGTACGACGCCGAGCAAAAAAACAGCACAAACCCCAGGTACGGATGCAGCAGCTGTCGCGCCAACTCTTCGGCGGCCTGCCCGGCATCCATGGCCTGTGACATGGCACTGACTACGCCTTCACTGTTGTACATCGTGTGCTCCCCCTCTGAGGCATGAGTGTACGAAGGGCCGGGGGTGACACCTATGCTACTTGGGTACTGGGTGGGGGGATGCGATGGGATAAGGCTTGCAAGCGCGCACGCTGCCTTTGGGGGCAAAGCGCGGGTGCTTTGGGCGGGCCACGAGTGCCCGGCAAGTTGGGTGTAAGACGGGCCCGGTCACAGGCCCGCCACTCAGGACGTAAGACCGGCCTTGAACAACATGCCAACCGCGACCAGGACGCACAGGCCGGCAAAACCCACCTGCAAGGCGCGCGCCGGAACCCGCGCGCACAGGCGCCGACCGACCAGCATGCCGACGATACTGGCAGCGATGAACACCCAGCCCAGCGGCTCGATGCGCACACCCGCGTGGAACGCGCCCGCCACACCGATCAGCGAGATCAGGCTGATCACCATCAACGACGTGGCGACGATGCCACGCATCTGCACATCGGTGAGTTGCTTGAAGGCCGGTACGATCAGAAAGCCGCCGCCCACGCCCAGCAGGCCCGACACCGCCCCGGTCACAGCGCCCAGCGCCGCCAGCGTGGCGCTGCACTTGGCGGTCCAGGCCAGGCGCCCGGTCTGCTGGTTGAGCATGCAGTTTTTCTGGCCCCAGGACGCGCTGCCATGATCACTCGGCCCGGCCGCGGTTTTTTCGCGCTGCAACATGCGCCAGGCCACCAGCCCCATCAACCCACTGAACAGCGCCATCAGCAGGTGTTCCGGCAGTTGATGGGCGAGGAACACCCCCAAGGGTGAAAACAGCCCGCCGAGCACCGCGATCAGCAACGCGGCGCGATAGCGCACCAGGCCATGGCGCAACCCATCGATCGCGCCGACGGCCGCAGCGGCGCCGACGGCGAGCAGCGATACCGGCGCGGCCTGGGTCATGCTCAAGCCCAGCCCCAGGACCAACGCCGGCACCCCGAGGATCCCGCCGCCCGCGCCGGTCAAGCCCATTACCACGCCCATCAGCAAGCCCAACACACTGGCCAGCAGCATTCAGTCCACCTTGCTCAGGCGGGTCAGCCATTCACGGCCCTTGAGCATGCCGTTCCAGTAGAACCACGGCAGCAGGGTCGCCTTGAGGAACCACATCGAGCGCCGCGCCCGGGTCGGGTCGAGGGGAAAAGTCGGCAGCAGCTTGCCGCCGTAGCCGAATTCGGCCAGCACCACCTTGCCCTTCTCCACCGTCAGCGGGCAGGAACCGTAGCCGTCATACTTGAGCGGCAGCGGTGCCTGCTTGCGCAGGGCCAGCAGGTTTTCGGCGACCACCACGATTTGCTTGCGCACCGCCGCGGCGGTCTTGGCGTTGGTGGTGGAGCACACATCGCCCAGGCCGAAGATATGCGGGTAACGCAGGTGTTGCAGGCTGTGCGGGTTCACTTCGCACCAGCCGGCGGCATCGGCCAGGGCGCTGTGGCGGATAAAGTCCGGCGACACTTGCGGGGGCACCACATGCAGCAGGTCGAAGGTTTTTTCCTGGAGCGTGACGTTACCCTCGGCGTCTTTGACTTCAAACCAGGCCTTGCGGGCCGGGCCGTCGACTTTCACCAAGTTGGAATTGAACGCCAGCCGGGCGTTGTACTTTTCCACGTACTTCATCAACGGCGGAACAAAGGTCGCCACGCCGAACAACGCCGCACCCGCCAGATTGAACTCCACCTCCAGGCTGTTCAGGCGGCCCTGCTTGAGCCAGTGATCGCAGGACAGGTACATGGCCTTCTGCGGCGCACCCGCGCATTTGATCGGCATGGCCGGCTGGGTAAAGATCGCCTTGCCGCCCTTGAGTTGCTGCACCAATTGCCAAGTGTAGGCGGCATGTTCATAGCTGTAATTGGAGGTTACGCCGTTCTGGCCGAGGGTCGCTTGCAGGCCCTCGACCTTCTCCCAGGCCAGGCGCAGGCCGGGGCACACGATCAGGTTGTTCCAGGTCACGCGCTGGCCGCTGTCGAGCACCAGGGTCTGTGCGTCCGGCAGCAGTTCGGTGACGGCGGCCTGCACCCAGGTGACGCCATTGGGCAGCACGTCGGCCAGGGGGCGGCGGGTCTTTTTCACGTCATAGGCACCGCCGCCCACCAGGGTCCAGGCCGGCTGGTAGCTGTGGTGAGCGTTCGGTTCAATCAGGATGATGTTCAGCTGTGGGTCGCGCTTGAGCAGGCTGGCCAGCAGGCCGATGCCTGCCGAGCCGCCGCCGATGACTACGATATCGCCACTGATGGTTGGGCCACAGTGTTGGTCATTCATGGTCGATCGCCTTCTTGTTGCATGCACACAAGGGTCGCTGCCGGATGGCGTCACGCCCAGCTTTTCATGACCGCGCCGCAGTACAGCCCGGACAGGGTTTTCATCACTTGAATCACTTCGTGGCTGGCCAGGCCGTAGAAAATGTATTTGCCTTCCCGACGGGTAGCGACCAACCCTTCATCACGCAGGATGCCCAACTGTTGCGACAGGGTGGGCTGGCGTACGCCGGTCATGGTTTCCAGCTCGCCGACGTTGCGTTCACCTTGGGTCAACTGGCAGAGAATCAACAAACGATCCTCGTTGGCCAGCGCCTTGAGCAACGTGCAGGCCTTGGACGCCGATGCACGCAACTGCGCGACTTCGCCTTCACTCAACGTAGATTCCATTTGCCTCAGGTCCTTTGTGTCACTTAAGCTCAAAACATTATGTGTAAATGTAAAGTGATTGTAATCACTTTTTTCAGCATCAGGGACAGCCGTCATGTCAGCGTTGATTCAATCCTTTCTGGACGAGGCGTCGTCGACCTACACCTATGTCGTCTATGAAGCCGACGGCGGACCCTGCGCCATCGTCGACTCGGTGCTCAACTACGACCCCGCGTCCGGGCGCACCGATACGCGCCAGGCGGACAAAGTGATCAGCTTTGTGCAGGCCCACCAACTGCAGGTGCAGTGGCTGCTGGAAACCCATGCCCACGCCGATCACTTGTCCGCCGCGCCCTACCTGCGCCGGACCCTGGGCGGCAAGATCGCCATCGGCCAGTGCATCAGCAAAGTACAGGGCGTGTTCAAGAACCTGTTCAACCTGGAGCCGGAGTTTCGCGCCGATGGTTCACAGTTCGATCATCTGTTCGCGCCGGATGAAATCTTCTCTATCGGCGGGCTGAAAGCCCAGGCGCTGCATGTGCCCGGTCATACACCGGCCGATATGGCTTACCTGATCGACGAGCGCCTGATCCTGGTGGGCGACACCCTGTTCATGCCCGACGTGGGCACCGCCCGCTGCGACTTCCCTGGCGGCGATGCGCGGCAGTTGTATGCGTCGATGCGCAAGCTGCTGGCCTACCCGCCGGATACCCAACTGTATGTATGCCACGACTATCCGCCTGTCGGTCGGGAGGCCAAGTGCCTGACGACCGTGGCGGAACAACGCGCGGGGAATATCCATGTGCATGACGGCGTGGACGAAGCGGCGTTTGTAGCCATGCGCACCCAGCGCGATGCCGGGCTGGGCATGCCGACGCTGCTGTTGCCGGCGATCCAGGTGAATGTGCGGGCGGGCAACCTGCCGCCCGCAGAAGATAACGGTGTGGTGTACCTGAAGATTCCACTCAACCAGCTCTGAAGCGCACTTACTCGAAGTACGACGACCGGGAGGGTGCGAGCCCCGACCACAATTCGTCGACATGCTTGAAGCCCCAGTCTTCGGCGTTTTCACGGCCGATGATCTTGTCCGGTTGCTCAGCCAGGTTGACCACCGACTGAGGAATCGGCAAGCGTGAACGCACCGAAAAAAACACTTTGACCTTGGGCGCCAGCAGCGACTTGGGGCTTTGTTCGACCACCACGCCAATGCGACCACTTTCCAGGCGCACCAAGGCGCCAACGGGGTAAATGCCTACGCACCGAACAAACGCCTGGAACACCCGCGCATCAAAATGGCCCTTCCACTCCGCCATTCTCTGGATCGCTTCGGCGGGGCCCCAGCCTTGCTTGTAAGGGCGATCAGAGGTGACCGCGTCATACACGTCACACACCGCACCCATCTGGGCGAACAGACTGATCTGGTCCTGCGCCAGCCCATTGGGGTAACCGCTGCCATCATGTTTTTCATGGTGATGCAGGCACACATCCAATACCAAGGCGCTGATCTGCGGGCATAACCGTAACATCCGAGCGCCTTCCTCCGGGTGCCGGCGTACCGTGCCGAATTCCGTCTCGGTCAATTGGGCGGGCTTGTTCAAAATATCCTCGGGAATCGCCATTTTCCCTACGTCATGAAACAACCCCGCCAGCCCCGCTTCCTGGACCAACTCGGGCGAAAGCTCCAACTGCCGCGCCAGTGCGATCATCAAGCCACTGACGGCGACGGAATGCATGTAGGTATACTCATTGGCCTTTTTCAGGCGCACCAGGCTGAGCAAGGCATGGGGGTGACGCAGCACGGAGTGGGAGATCTCCTCCACCAGGCTCGCCACCTGACGCACATCCACCGCCTGCCCCATGCGCAGGTCGCTGAACATACGGATGACGGCACGTTTGGCGACCGCGCACACCTTCACCGCCCGGGCTATCTCGGCCTTCATGTCCACCGGAGTCGCCACCACCGGACGCACTGTGCCAGGGGTTTTGAGGGTACCCGCGGCCGGTCGAACGCGCGGTGGCTCATCGCAGCCCTTGGCCGTGTCGATCCAGACCCGCCGCACCTGCGACATCAGCAACCGCTGCAGGTCCTCCTCGCGCTCCAGTAAAAAGCTGCTTCTCCAGAACCCGTGGTCGATCCATGGGCCCTCCAGCTTATGAATGTGCATGCCCAGAATCACCCGTGAGCACGGAATGCACTTCAACATTTGTCCATCCCCCAACGCCTGACTGCCCCCGCCATCAACTCACGGAGAACTTCGCCACGATCTGTTTCAGATCCACTGCCAGTCGCGACAGTTCCTGACTGGCGATGGACGTCTGGCCGGCAGCCGACGAACTCTGGATGGACAGGTCGCGGATGCTGATCAGGTTCTGGTCAACCGAACGCGCCACCTGGGCTTGCTGTTCCGAGGCGGTCGCGATCATCAGGTTGCGTTCGTTGATGTCGCTAATGGCTTGGGTGATCTGGGTAATGGCCACGCCGGCTTCATGGGCAACCTTCAAGGAATCCACCGCCTCGTCGCGATTGAGCGCCATGGACGCCACCGCCTCGCTCGAGCAGCTCTGGATCCTGGCAATCATCTGTTCGATTTCCTGGGTCGACGTTTGCGTTCTATGGGCCAACGCCCTGACTTCGTCGGCCACGACCGCAAAGCCTCGCCCCTGCTCCCCAGCCCGTGCGGCCTCAATTGCCGCATTCAAGGCGAGCAGATTGGTTTGCTCGGCAATCGAGCGGATCACTTCGACCACCCGGGCAATGTCCTGTGCCTGCTTGGCCAGCCCTTCGACTTCCACCCCGGTCTGCTGCACCGTGGAACTCAATTTCTCAATCGATGCGATGGTTTGCGTCACACGCTCCTGGCCCACTTTGGCCGAGCGCTGGGAGTCTTGCGTCGACTGGGAGGCAGACACCGCATTCCTCGCGACTTCTTCTACCGCCGCGGTCATTTCATTGACCGCCGTGGCAGCCTGATCAGTCTCCATACTCTGGCGCTCAATGCCGGCGGTGGACTCGCGAGTGATCGCACTCATTTCCTCCGCTGCCGAAGCCAACTGGCCGGACGCTTCGGATATATGCTGCAGGGTGCTTTTCAGGTTCATTTGCATGGCGGCGGTCGACTTCTGCAGGTCGGTCAATTCGTCCTTGCCGCTGATGGCAATGGCCAGGCGCAGATCACCGTCGGCGATTTTGCCGGTCGATATCAACAACTCGCGCACCGGGTGGATGATGCTGCGGGTAAACAGCCGCGCGACTGCCACGGTGATCAGCACCGAGCAGACCATCAGCACCCAGGTAAACAAGCGGGCGGTCTCATGTTCACGCGCAGCGAATTGCACCGTTGACGTGGAGCCCTGTTCATTGATTGCTATCAACTCGTCCAGGGCCTTCTGCGCCTGAAGCCCAATCGGGCCGTTGACGTCACGCAGATACACCGCCATCTGCTCAGGAGAAAAGCTGGAAGCCTGGGCCAGGAACTCATCCATTTTCTGGCTGTAGCTCTTTATGTTGGTCAGCACTTCGTTGTACTTGGCTTGTTCCTCAGGGCTCGACACCATGGGTGCATAACTGTCGGCGACTTGCAGCGCCTCATCGCGCACGGCCTTGACCTTTTCAAGGGAAGCGGGGTCCTTGGCGCCGTATTCCATGGCATAACGGCGCAAATCGAGACGTAGCTTGTAAAAAGCGGTGTCAATCTTGCCCGCCAGGCGAATGCTGGGAAGCCAGTTGGTATCTATTTCGACCGTTGACGAATACACCTGATCGACTTTTATGAGGGTCATTGCGCCTTGTATCAACAGCAGGAAACAGACCACACCGAAGCACAGTGTGGTACGAAAATTCAGTTTCAAGGATCTCATGGACATGCGGCTCACCCTTCCCTTGGCCGCGTAGGACGCGGCCTGACGAGTACGACTGTGTACAAGTGAAGGTGAAAAAAGTGTGACTGTCCAAGTCGTTTTTTATTGAAACCGCCCAATAAAAAAGTGCGATTATTTACTTAGCTAAACATCAAAAAAACCAGCTCTTGCGGTTATTAACCGTCACACCATCAGCCCATCCCGCGGCAATGGCAGCGCCGTTTTATACCGCACTTGTTTGAGGGCGAAACTGGAACGGATATTGGCTACGCCCGGCACCTTGGTCAGAAAGTCCATCATGAAACGCTCCAATGACTGGATCGTCGGCACCAGCACCCTGATCAGGTAGTCCGGATCACCGGCCATCAGGTAACACTCCATCACTTCCGGACGGTCTGCAATCGCCCCTTCGAACTGCTGCAACGCCAGTTCATTCTGCTTTTCCAGGCTGACATGAATGAACACATTCACGTGCAGCCCCAGCAGGTCGGCGTCGAGCAACGTGACCTGCTCGCGAATCAGCCCCAACTCCTCCATCGCCTTCACCCGGTTGAAACACGGCGTGGGCGACAGGTTCACCGAACGCGCCAGGTCGGCGTTGGTGATGCGAGCGTTCTCCTGCAATGCATTGAGAATGCCGATATCGGTACGGTCCAGTTTGCGCATGAGACAAAATCACCTGTTTATTATGTTTATGTAGTTTTTTTATCCGCAAATGATCTCGGGTGCAATGAAACAGAGATAAATATTCTTCTACGCCACGCCTATGATTGTTGTAGGACAAGATTTCTCCTACCCGGAGTCTGACTGTCAGCTAGCGCGCCCACTACAAGAAATTCACAAGATAGAGCGTAGAAAGCCATGACCCAGCAGTACGAACCGCTGCGCCTGCACGTTCCCGAACCCTCGGGCCGCCCAGGCTGCAAGACCGACTTTACCTACCTGCGCCTGAACGACGCCGGCCTGGTGCGCAAACCCGCCATCGATATAGAACCCGCTGACACCGCCGACCTGGCCAAGGGCCTGATCCGTGTGCTCGACGACCAGGGTCAGGCGCTTGGCCCGTGGGCCGAAGGCGTTTCGGTCGAGATCGTGCGTCGCGGCATGCGCGCCATGCTCAAGACGCGGATTTTCGACAACCGCATGGTGGTCGCCCAGCGTCAGAAGAAAATGTCGTTCTACATGCAAAGCCTCGGTGAAGAAGCCATCGGCAGTGCCCAGGCCCTGGCCTTGAACATCGACGACATGTGCTTCCCCACCTACCGTCAGCAAAGCATCCTGATGGCCCGCGAAGTGCCGCTGGTGGACCTGATCTGCCAACTGCTGTCCAACGAGCGCGACCCACTCAAGGGCCGCCAGCTGCCGATCATGTATTCGGTGAAAGATGCCGGTTTCTTTACTATTTCCGGCAACCTCGCCACCCAATTCGTACAAGGCGTGGGCTGGGGCATGGCCTCGGCGATCAAGGGCGATACCAAGATCGCGTCGGCCTGGATCGGCGACGGCGCCACCGCCGAGGCCGACTTCCACACTGCTCTCACCTTCGCTCACGTGTACCGTGCGCCCGTGATCCTCAACGTGGTCAACAACCAGTGGGCCATCTCCACCTTCCAGGCCATCGCCGGCGGTGAAGCCACGACCTTCGCCGGACGCGGCGTCGGCTGCGGTATCGCCTCACTGCGCGTGGACGGCAACGACTTCATCGCGGTGTACGCCGCCTCCGCCTGGGCCGCCGAGCGTGCGCGGCGCAACCTGGGGCCGACCCTGATCGAATGGGTCACCTACCGCGCCGGCCCGCACTCGACCTCCGATGATCCGTCGAAATACCGCCCTGCCGACGACTGGAGCCACTTCCCCCTGGGTGATCCGATTGCGCGCCTCAAGCAGCACCTGATACGGATTGGCCAGTGGTCCGAAGAGGAACATGCGGCGGTCAGCGCCGAACTTGAAGCCGAAGTGATCGCCGCGCAAAAACAGGCCGAACAGTACGGCACCCTCGCCGGCGGCCAGATTCCAAGCGCCGCGACCATGTTCGAAGACGTCTACAAAGAGATGCCGGAGCACTTGAAGCGCCAGCGTCAAGAGTTGGGGATCTGACATGAACGATCACAACAACAGCATCGAATTGGAAACCGCCATGACCACCACCACCATGACCATGATCCAGGCCCTGCGCTCGGCCATGGATGTGATGCTTGAACGTGACGACAACGTGGTGGTGTTCGGCCAGGACGTGGGTTACTTCGGCGGCGTGTTCCGTTGCACCGAAGGCTTGCAGAACAAGTACGGCAGTTCGCGGGTGTTCGACGCGCCGATCTCGGAAAGCGGGATTATCGGCGTGGCCGTGGGCATGGGTGCCTATGGCCTGCGCCCGGTGGCCGAGATCCAGTTCGCCGACTACGTCTACCCCGCCACCGACCAGATCATCTCGGAAGCTGCGCGCCTGCGTTATCGCTCGGCCGGCCAGTTCACGGCGCCGCTGACCATGCGCATGCCCTGCGGCGGTGGCATTTACGGTGGCCAGACCCACAGCCAGAGTATCGAAGCGGTGTTCACCCAAGTCTGCGGCCTGCGCACGGTGATGCCCTCCAACCCTTATGACGCCAAGGGCCTACTGATCGCCTCGATCGAAAACGATGACCCGGTGATCTTCCTGGAGCCCAAGCGCCTGTACAACGGCCCGTTCGATGGCCATCACGATCGTCCGGTCACGCCGTGGTCGAAACACCCGCAAGCACAAGTGCCGGACGGTTACTACACCGTGCCGCTGGACGTGGCCGCCATCGTGCGTCCCGGCTCCGCCGTGACCGTGCTGACCTACGGCACCACCGTGTATGTGTCCCAGGTCGCCGCCGAAGAAACCGGCATCGACGCCGAGGTCATCGACCTGCGCAGCCTGTGGCCGCTGGACCTGGACACCATCGTCAAGTCGGTGAAAAAGACCGGCCGTTGTGTGGTGGTGCATGAAGCCACGCGCACCTGCGGTTTTGGTGCCGAGTTGGTGTCGCTGGTGCAAGAGCATTGCTTCCATCACCTGGAAGCGCCGATCGAACGCGTCACCGGTTGGGACACCCCCTACCCGCACGCGCAGGAGTGGGCGTATTTCCCAGGGCCGTCTCGAGTGGGCGCGGCGTTGAAACGGGTCATGGAGGTCTGAATGGGCACGCACGTTATCAAGATGCCGGACATTGGCGAAGGCATCGCAGAAGTTGAACTGTCGGTCTGGCATGTGAAGGTCGGCGACCTGGTGGTTGAAGACCAGGTGCTGGCGGATGTGATGACCGACAAGGCGATGGTGGACATTCCCTCGCCGGTACACGGCAGGGTGATTTCCCTCGGTGGCGAGCCGGGCGAGGTCATGGCGGTGGGCAGTATCCTGATCAGCATTGAAGTGGAAGGTGCGGGGAACGCCAAGGACGCGCCGGCAGCGGCGGAGCCGGTCAAGGCGGCGCCCGCCCCCGTTGTCGAGGCCAAGCCGGCACCCGCTGCCGCTGAAACCAGGGCGGCGGCCAAGCCTGCGGCCGCGCCCGTCGCCCGCGAAGCCGGTGAGCGCCCCCTGGCCTCCCCTGCAGTGCGCAAACATGCGCTGGATGCGGGTATCCAGCTGCGTCTGGTGCAGGGCTCGGGCCCGGCCGGCCGGATCCTGCACGAAGACCTCGACGCCTATCTGCAACAAGGCACGGCAAAGGCATCGACAGCCGCCGACCCCTACGCCGAACGCCACGACGAAGCGCAGATCCCGGTGATCGGCATGCGCCGCAAGATCGCCCAGCGCATGCAGGATGCGACCCGCCGCGCCGCGCATTTCAGCTATGTGGAAGAAATCGACGTCACCGCTCTGGAGGAGCTGCGCGTGCACCTCAATGAGAAGCACGGCGCGACTCGCGGCAAGCTGACCCTGCTGCCGTTTATCGTGCGTGCGATGGTGGTGGCACTGCGCGACTTCCCGCAGATCAACGCACGCTACGACGACGAAGCCCAGGTCATCACCCGCCTTGGCGCGGTGCATGTGGGCGTCGCCACGCAAAGCGACGTGGGTTTGATGGTGCCGGTGGTGCGTCACGCCGAGGCGCGCAGCCTGTGGAGCACCGCCGAAGAAATCGCGCGCTTGGCCACCGCCGCACGCAACGGCAAGGCCAGCCGCGATGAGCTGTCCGGTTCGAGCATTACCCTGACCAGCCTGGGCGCCTTGGGCGGCATCGTCAGCACCCCGGTGCTGAACCTGCCGGAGGTGGCGATTGTCGGCGTCAACCGCATGGTCGAGCGGCCGATGGTGATCAAGGGCCAGATCGTGGTGCGCAAGATGATGAACCTTTCCAGTTCCTTCGATCACCGTGTGGTCGATGGCATGGACGCGGCGCAATTCATCCAGGCCATTCGCGGCCTGCTCGAACAACCCGCCAGCCTGTTCCTGGAGTAAGGGCATGACTCAGACATTGAACACCACGCTGCTGATCATTGGCGGCGGCCCCGGCGGTTATGTGGCGGCGATCCGCGCCGGCCAACTGGGCATCCCGACCATTCTGGTGGAAGGCCAGGCCCTGGGCGGCACTTGCCTGAACATCGGCTGCATCCCGTCCAAGGCGCTGATCCATGTGGCCGAGCAGTTCCAGCAAACCGTGCACCACAGCCAGGGTTCGCCGTTGGGTATCGAAGTGGATGTGCCGACCCTGGACATCCGCAAAAGCGTGGAATGGAAAGACGGCATCGTCGACCGCCTGACCACCGGCGTCGCTGCACTGCTGAAGAAGCACAAAGTGCAGGTGATCCACGGTTGGGCCAAGGTGGTGGACGGCAAGACCGTCGAGGTGGGCGAGCAGCGTATCCACTGCGAACACCTGCTGCTGGCCACCGGCTCGAAAAGCGTCAACCTGCCGATGCTGCCGATTGGCGGCCCGGTCATCTCCTCCACCGAAGCCCTGGCGCCCACCCGTGTGCCCAAGCGCTTGATTGTGGTCGGTGGCGGGTACATCGGCCTGGAGCTGGGGATTGCCTACCGCAAGCTCGGCGCCGAGGTCAGTGTGGTCGAGGCGCAAGAGCGCATTCTGCCGGCCTACGACGCCGAGCTGACGCAACCGGTGAACGAATCCCTCAGGCAGTTGGGCGTGAAGCTGTACCTCAAGCACAGCGTCACCGGTTTCGAGCACAACCGCCTGCAAGTGCGTGATCCGAATGGCGACACGGTGTCGCTGGAGACGGATCAGGTGCTGGTGGCCGTAGGTCGCAAACCCAACACCCAAGGCTGGAACCTCGAAGCGCTGAATCTGGACATGAACGGCGCAGCGATCAAGGTCGACCAGCATTGCCAGACCAGCATGCGCAACGTGTGGGCTATCGGCGACCTGAGCGGCGAGCCGATGCTGGCGCACCGGGCCATGGCCCAGGGTGAGATGGTCGCCGAACTGATCAGCGGCAAACACCGCGAATTCAACCCGGCGGCGATCCCTGCCGTGTGCTTTACCGATCCTGAATTGGTGGTGGTCGGCAAGACCCCGGATGAGGCCAAGGCGGCGGGCCTGGATTGCATCGTGTCGAGCTTCCCGTTCGCGGCCAATGGCCGGGCCATGACCCTGGAGTCGAAAACCGGCTTCGTACGGGTGGTGGCACGGCGTGACAATCACCTGATTGTCGGTTGGCAAGCCGTGGGGGTCGGTGTGTCCGAATTGTCCACGGCCTTCGGCCTGAGCCTGGAAATGGGGGCGCGCCTGGAAGATGTGGCCGGCACCATCCATGCTCACCCGACCCTGGGTGAAGCGGTGCAGGAAGCGGCGCTGCGGGCCTTGGGGCATGCCTTGCACCTTTGACCGGAACGGTTTCCGTGGCGAGGGAGCTTGCTCCCGCTGGGGTGCGAAGCGCCCCCAAAAGCTGGCGACTGCTACGCAGTCGAGCGGGAGCAAGCTCCCTCGCCACCATCAGCCCGCTCCCACACACAGCCAGAATGCAGTATTGTTGTGCCCATTCAGAAAAAAACCGACTTGACCAGAGATTAGAGGGTGTCATGGGTAACGAGAGCATCAATTGGGACAAGCTGGGTTTTGACTACATCAAGACCGACAAGCGGTTTCTCCAGGTCTGGAAAAACGGCGAATGGCAAGAAGGCACCCTGACCGACGACAACGTGCTGCACATCAGCGAGGGCTCCACCGCCCTGCACTACGGCCAGCAGTGCTTCGAGGGCCTCAAGGCCTACCGTTGCAAGGACGGCTCGATCAACCTGTTCCGCCCGGACCAGAACGCCGCCCGCATGCAACGCAGCTGTGCACGCCTGCTGATGCCGCATGTACCGACCGACGTGTTCATCGAAGCCTGCAAGCAAGTGGTCAAGGCCAACGAGCGGTTCATCCCGCCGTATGGCAGCGGCGGCGCGCTGTACCTGCGCCCGTTCGTGATCGGCACCGGTGACAACATCGGCGTGCGCACCGCGCCGGAGTTCATCTTCTCGGTGTTCTGCATCCCGGTCGGCGCCTATTTCAAAGGTGGCCTGACGCCTCACAACTTCCAGATCTCCAGCTTCGACCGCGCCGCGCCACAAGGCACCGGTGCCGCCAAGGTCGGTGGCAACTACGCCGCCAGCCTGATGCCAGGTTCCGAAGCGAAGAAATCCGGCTTCGCCGACGCGATCTACCTGGACCCGATGACCCATTCGAAAATCGAAGAAGTCGGTTCGGCGAACTTCTTCGGGATCACCCACGACAACCAGTTCATCACGCCGAAGTCGCCTTCGGTACTGCCAGGCATCACCCGCCTGTCGCTGATCGAACTGGCCAAGACCCGCCTGGGCCTGGAAGTGGTCGAGGGCGAAGTGTTCATCGACAAACTGGATCAGTTCAAGGAAGCTGGTGCCTGCGGTACCGCCGCCGTGATCTCGCCAATCGGCGGTATCCAGTACAACGGCAAGCTGCATGTGTTCCACAGCGAGACCGAAGTCGGCCCGATCACCCAGAAGCTCTACAAAGAGCTGACCGGTGTGCAGACCGGTGATGTTGAAGCGCCGGAAGGTTGGATCGTCAAGGTTTGAAAATGACCTGAACGTTCCGTTTCAGAAAAGGCCCGTTCCCCTCTTTCGGTGGATGGGCTTTTTTTATGTTGTGAAGCACTGGATACCCAATCACCTGTGAAGTCTGACAGTAGACAGTAAAAATCGCCGCGCCTAACTTGGGTCTCCCTTCTAAACCAAGCAGGAGCCTATTATGGCGATCTATGAATTACGCGTTTCGGCAGAGGATTTCGAGAACGACGGTAGCAAGGAAATCGTTATGGAAACGTACATTAACGGCGATCTGGATTGGGCGGTTTACGCGTCGTCCAGCAAACACGACGGTAACTACGACACCGCCTCGGCGCCGGATGACGTCGACGGCGATGGTGACTACGATGACGATGACAAGGCGCATTACCTCCATGTCGCCAACGCTTTCGCCAAAATGACAGCCTATGCCATGAAGAAACGAAAAAAGGCGAAAAAATAAATATCACCCGGCATGATCAGGTTGCCGTCGATCATGCGCCTCAACCGTTGATGTTTTCCGTAATCTTCTTGCCCATGCTGATCCTCGGTTCCACCCCATACCCCAGCGCCTCGTAGAACCCCACCACCGCATCATTACCGCCGGTGATCTGCAGGTTGATCTTCATGCAGCCCAACGCCGTCAACGCCTGCTCCGCATAACGCACCAGCGACGACCCCAAGCCATGCCGCCGATAGTCCGCGTGCACCGCCACCGAATACAGCCAACCACGATGGCCGTCGTAGCCGGCAAGCACAGTCCCAATCACGGCCTTTTTGTCTGTCGCGACGAAGAACAACCCATCATTGACCGCCAGCTTCTTATCGATCGCCAGGCTCGGCAGGTTATGCGCAGTGTCATAGCCAAACGCCTCCTGCCACAACGCGATCACCTGTGCGCGGTGCTGACGGTCACGGTACAGCCCGATGGGGTGGCGTGATAACAGGGTTTTCTCCATCACCAGCGTGCGCTCGTTGCCGTGGTAAACGTCGCGCACCGTATGAAACCCCAGCTTGGTGTAGAACGGCTCGGCGGTCAGCGAGGACGGCACGCTCAGGGTCGTCACCCCGGCTTCGCGGGCACGCAGTTCGATTTCAATCATCAATAGCCGGCCAATCCCCTGCCCTTGCAGTGCCGGGTTGACGAACACCGAGCGCACCACATTGGCGTCGAGGGCAGCGGTGGCGACGATCATTTGATCCTGGACCGCCACCAGCACGACGCGGCGCTTGAGCAGCTCCAGCACGGCATCCGGTGTGAAGTTGCTCGCCACGCGGGCGATCACATCCGCCGGGTAATCCCGTGCATTGCTGCTGTGCAAGGCGGCGAGGATGACCTGGCTGATGCCTTCGGCATCTGAGGCTTGAGCGAGACGAACGGCGGTAGACATGATTCCTCCTGCCTGACACGGCTATGACAGACCCCACAATACCAATGTCGCACCGCCCCTCCCACCGTTTGAGCGCATTTCACTCCAACAGCCGATTCGGCTGCCACACCCCGCCTTTCAGCTTTCCCGGCTGGGCCACCTGGTTGTTTCAGCCGGGATTCACCCAGCACAACGCACAAAATAGCGTCAACGCTCACCCCATGGATTTCGTGCCCCATGCAAACCACCAACACCGTCCTGATGATTCGCCCGGCGCGCTTTGCCTTCAACCCGGACACCGCGATCAACAACCGCTTCCAGCGCCCACCCCTCGACCCGTCAGGCGTGCAGCACAAAGCGCTGGAAGAGTTCGACGGTTATGTCGATACCCTGCGCCGGCATGGCGTGGAGGTACTGGTGGTGCAGGACACGCCGGCGCCCCACACGCCCGACTCGATTTTCCCGAATAACTGGTGGAGCAGCCACGCCGACGGCAGCCTGGTGCTGTACCCGATGGAAGGCCAGAACCGACGACTGGAACGCGACAAGGGGGTGTTGCAGATACTGGAGCAGCGTTTTGCAATCCACCACACCATTGACCTCAGTCACCTGGAACAACAGAACATTTTCCTCGAAGGCACCGGCAGCATGGTGCTCGACCGCCAGCACCGCATCAGCTACGCCTGCCACTCCGGGCGCACGCACCAGGACGCCCTGCGCCAGTTCGCCGAACGCCTCGACTACCGACTGTGCGTGTTCCACGCCGTGGACCGTCACCAGGCGCCGATCTACCACAGCAACGTGATGATGAGCGTCGGCCGCGACCTCTCGGTGGTGTGCCTGCAGGCCCTGCCCGACGTCACCGAACGCCAGGCCCTGGAACGCTCCCTGCGCGACACCGGCAAAGACATCCTCAGCCTCGACTTCGAGCAGCTCGAAGCCTTCGCCGGCAACATGCTCGAAGTGCATGACCGTGACGGCCAGCCGCTGCTGGTGATGTCCGCCAGCGCCTGGGGCGCGCTGCAACCGGCACAGCGCCAGCACGTGGAGCGCCACACGCGCCCCGTGGTGGTGAACATCGACAACATCGAACGCATCGGTGGCGGCAGTGCCCGCTGCATGCTGGCGGAAGTGCACTTGCCTGCCCGCCCCTCATTTCAATAAGGAGTCTTGCCATGACCCGTTACATCGACGTCAACGACCTCTGCTACCTGGTCTCGCAGAAGGGCCTGCCCACCTGCATCAGCGAAATGGCCGAGTACATCCGCGCCGACTACCTGCGCTGGCCGGATTTCAAAAAATGCGCACGCCTGGCCAACCACTCGCCGGACGGCGTGATCGAGTTGATGCCGGTGTCCGACGCCTCGCTGTACGCCTTCAAATACGTCAACGGCCACCCGAAAAACACCCTGGCCGGCCTGCTCACAGTGATGGCCTTCGGTGCCCTGGGCGATGTGGATACCGGCCAGCCGGTGCTGCTCGCGGAAATGACCCTGACCACCGCCATCCGCACCGCCGCCACTTCGGCGCTGGTGGCGCGCTACCTGGCTCGCGACAACAGCCGCAGCATGGCGTTGATCGGCAACGGCTCACAAAGCGAATTCCAGGCCGTGGCGTTCCACGCCATGCTCGGCATCAATGAAATCCGCCTGTTCGATATCGACGCCCAGGCCACCGCCAAACTCGCCGCCAACCTCAAGGCGTTCCCGGCGATCAAGGTGATCCTGGCTGGCAGCGTGGCCGAAGCGGTCAAAGGTGCGGACATCGTCACCACCGTGACCGCCGACAAGGCCTACGCGACGATTCTCACCGACGACATGATCGAACCGGGCATGCACCTGAATGCCGTGGGCGGCGATTGCCCGGGCAAGACCGAGCTGGACCGACGTATCGTCGAGCGCGCCCGGGTGATCGTCGAGTACGAACCGCAGAGCCGCATCGAAGGCGAAATCCAGCAAATGCCGCAAGATTCGCCGGTCACCGAACTGTGGCAGGTGATCAACGGCCGGCAGCCAGGCCGCGAGAACGCGCGCCAGGTCACCCTGTTCGATTCGGTGGGCTTTGCCATCGAAGACTATTCGGCGCTGCGCTATGTGCTGGATGTGGCCAAGGCCCTGGAGGTTGGCCGTGAACTGGAGCTGGTGCCGGACCTGGCCGACCCGAAAGACCTGTACGCACGGCTGGCCCAACAACCGGCGGCACAGCAGAAAAAGCGCGCCTGAGACCGCTCTGGCCTGCCGCTTCACGCCCGAGGCAGGCCAGAATTCCAGCTTTGACAAGCCGATTCAGCCCGTGCAACAGCCGATTCCGCTGCATTGCACTTTTTAACAGCGCAATTTGCGCTTTATGCAGGGGGTAAACGACACAAAAAACGCACCACCATGGAGCATTCTCTGCGCCGACGAGAAGGATGTTTCAACTTTATGACTGCCCCTGACATCAATTACAAAACATAGGGACTCCACCATGACTTCACTGCGATCACTCTTCGCTGCATTGCTGTTGCCACTGTGCGCCACCGCCGCCCATGCGCAAGATTGGAAAGAAATCCGCTTCGGCGTGTTCCCCGAGTATCCCCCCTTCGAGTCCGTCGCCGCAGACGGCAGCCTGCAAGGCTTCGATATTGAATTGGGCAATGCGATCTGCGCCAAGCTCGAGGTCAAATGCACCTGGGTGCATAACGAATTCGACGGCATGATCCCGGCCCTGCGGGCGCGCAAGTTCGACGCAATCATGTCGTCCATGGCCGTGACCCCGGCCCGCGAGAAGGTCATCGACTTCAGCGACCGGCTGTTCCTCAGCCCGACCTCGGTGATCACGCGCAAAAGCGCCGACTTCGGCGACACCCCGCAATCATTGAAGGGCAAACAAGTGGGCGTGCTGCAGGGCTCGCTGCAGGAAGCCTATGCCCGTGCGCAGTTGGCCAAGCTGGGGGCACAGATCAAGGCGTACCAGTCCCAGGAGCAGAACTACGCCGACCTGCAAAACGGTCGCCTCGATGCCACCCTGACCGACAAGCTCGAAGCCCAGCTCAACTTCCTGTCCAAGCCCGAAGGCGCCGACTTCAAGACCGGCCCGGCCTTCAAGGACCCGACCCTGCCCCTGGATATCGCCATGGGCCTGCGCAAGAACGATCAGCAGTTGCGTGAGCTGATCAACAAAGGCATCGCCGCGGTGCAGGCTGATGGCACCTATGCGCAAATCCAGAAGAAGTACTTCGGCGATCAGGACATCTACCACGAGTGATGCCCACCCCGACCCTGTGAGAGAAGGCTTATGTGGGAGGGGGCTTGCCCCCGATGAGGACATGCCAGTCGACACATGCATTGACTGACCCACCGCTATCGGGAGCAAGCCCCCTCCCACAGAAGCCCGCTCCCACGAGGGTATGTCCGGGCCCTTTAGAGACCTCCCCCATGAACGAATTCCTCAATCTGCAGGGCTACGGCCCGATGCTGGCTCAAGGCGCGTGGATGACGCTCAAGCTGGCGTTCCTGGCACTGGCCCTGAGCCTCACCCTCGGCCTGATTGCCGCCGGCGCCAAACTGTCCAGCGCCCGATGGCTGCGCGTGCCGGCCACGCTGTACACCACGCTGATCCGCAGCATGCCGGACCTGGTGCTGATCCTGCTGATTTTCTACAGCTTGCAACTGTGGCTCAACGACCTGAGTGAAGTGTTCGGCTGGGACTACTTGGAAATCGACCCGTTCACCGCCGGGGTGATCACCCTGGGCTTTATCTACGGCGCGTATTTCACCGAAAACTTTCGCGGCGCGATCCTCAGTGTGCCGGTCGGCCAGTTGGAAGCCGCGACCGCCTATGGCTTGAGCCGCCGGCAGCGTTTTCACCTGGTGCTGTTCCCGCAGTTGATGCGCTTCGCCCTGCCGGGCCTGGGCAATAACTGGCTGGTGCTGCTCAAATCCACGGCACTGGTGTCAATCATCGGCTTGTCGGATCTGGTCAAGGCCGCCCAGAACGCCGGCAAGACCACTAACGAACCGTTGTATTTCCTGATCCTCGCCGGCCTGGTCTATCTGGTGATCACCACCTTGTCCAACCGCGTCCTCAAACGCCTCGAACGGCGCTACAACCTCGGCATCAAGGGGATGGCACGATGATCGAACTGTTTCAGCAATACGGCCTGGCCTACCTGTTCAGCGATGGCACGGGCCTGTCCGGCGTGGCCATGACCTTGTGGTTGTTTATTGTCTCGGTGGTGCTCGGCTTTGCGCTGTCGATACCCTTGGCACTGGCTCGCGTTTCGGAGCACTACTGGTTGCGCTGGCCGGTGGAGGTCTACACCTACCTGTTTCGCGGCACACCGCTGTATATCCAACTGCTGATTTGCTACACCGGGCTGTACAGCCTGGAAGTGGTGCAGGACAACGCGCTGCTCAACCAGTTTTTCCGCAATGCCCTGAACTGCACCCTGCTCGCCTTCGTACTCAACACTTGCGCCTACACCGTGGAAATTTTCGCCGGAGCGATCCGCAATATTCCCTACGGTGAAATCGAAGCGGCCCGCGCCTATGGCCTGCACGGCTGGCGGCTCAATCTGTTTGTGGTGGTGCCGGCGGCATTGCGTCGCGCATTGCCGGCCTACAGCAACGAAATGATCCTGATGCTGCACGCCACCTCTCTGGCGTTCACCGCCACCGTCGCCGACATCCTCAAGGTGGCCCGCGATGCGAATGCCGAGACGTTCCTGACGTTCCAGGCGTTCGGCATCGCCGCCCTGCTCTACATGCTGCTGTCCTTTGCACTGGTGGGCCTGTTTCGACTGGCCGAACGTCGCTGGATGCGCTTCCTTGTTTCTACCCGAGGCTAACCCATGAATCAGTCCGCACAGGCCCTGGCCGCTTACCCGCTCGATGTACCCGTTGCCACACCCGCAACTGCGGCTATCAAGCTGCAAGTCGAAGGCATCCACAAACGCTACGGCGAACACGAAGTGCTCAAGGGCGTGTCCCTCAACGCCCGCAACGGCGACGTGATCAGCCTGATCGGCGCCAGCGGCTCGGGCAAGAGCACCCTGCTGCGGTGCGTCAACTTTCTCGAACAGCCGGACGCCGGGGTGATCACCCTGGACGGCATCAGCCTCAAAATGCAGCCCGGCCGCGCCGGCACCCGTGCACCCCACCCGGCGCAACTGCAAAACCTGCGCACACGCCTGGCCATGGTGTTCCAGCATTTCAACCTGTGGAGTCATATGACGGTGCTGGAGAACATCACCATGGCCCCGCGCCGGGTGCTGGGCGTCAGCGCCGCCGAGGCGCAACAACGCGCGCGTCTGTACCTGGACAAAGTCGGCCTGCCGAGCCGCGTGGCAGATCAATACCCGGCATTTCTGTCGGGTGGCCAGCAGCAACGCGTGGCCATTGCACGGGCGCTGGCGATGGAACCCGAGATCATTCTGTTCGATGAACCGACCTCAGCGCTGGACCCAGAACTCGTAGGAGAAGTCCTCAAAGTCATACAGACGTTGGCCGAGGAAGGCCGTACCATGCTGATGGTCACCCACGAAATGGGCTTTGCCCGCCAGGTGTCCAGCCAAGTGCTGTTTTTGCACCAGGGGCGGGTCGAGGAACAAGGCGGAGCCGACATCCTTGATCACCCCAGCAGCGAACGCTTGCAGCAATTTCTTTCCAACCGTTTGAAGTGAACTCATGGATACCAAGGCCAACGGACCCCATTCTTCCCCTGCGCTGGATCGCATCGATGAAGCGATCATCGATGTGTTGCGCCACCAGGGGCGCATCACCTACGAAAAGCTCTCGTCGCTGGTGCACCTGACGCCCAGGCCCTGCCTGGAACGGGTGCGCAAGCTGGAGCGACGCGGGGTGATTCGCGGGTACGGGGCGATCATCGATGTACAGATGGTCTCGCCGGGGTTGTCGCTGCTGGTGCTGGTAGCCTTGTCCAACCAAAGCGGGCGCTCGGCGCAGAAGGCATTCGAGGCCTGCGTCAAAGCCTGCCCTCAGGTGTTCGAATGCCAGTTGATCAGCGGGCCGTTCGACTACAGCCTGCGCATGCGCTGCCGCGATATGGAGCACTACCGGGTGCTGACCGAGACCTGGTTGAACAACGATGAGTTGCACATCGACAAGTTGGTGGCACATCCGGAGTTGGCGGTGGTGAAAAACACCGCCATCGAGCTGACCTGATGTAGTGAGCGGGCTTGTCCTAATCCAGTCAGTTAAGGATTAATGCGGTCACTGTGGGAGGGGGCTTGCTCCCGATAGCGGTGGGTCAGTCGATAAACTGCTGACTGGCACACCCTCATCGGGAGCAAGCCCCCTCCCACAAGTTATTCATCGTCCGTTCTATCGCTTAACTGACTGGCATTAGGGCCTGTCCCGCGCTGAGGGGCGCAGCCGCCCCAACAAGGACGCCGTGGTATTTCAGGAATACCGAGGTGAGCGGATTTGGGGCGGCTGTGCCACCCAGCGCGGGGCAAGCCCGCTCACTACAAGGCAATGCGTTTGCCGGGGCGGGTGCTGATCGGCGCGGCCTGTCCGTCCTTCTGTTTGCCCGTTCGCGCTTCGCTGATCAGGCCCGGTATCAATTTGCCCTCCGGCAGGTTCTTCCAGAACCGACTCGGCAAGTGCCCTTCCATGACTTTGGGGTTCAAGCGCGCCGGGTTGAAGATATGGCTGTAGTAGGTCAGCCACATGTCGCTGTGCGGGTCTTCGACAGTCTGCGCCAGTTGCCGCCACGCCTCGGGGCATTCGCGTTGATGAATCAACTGCTCGCCGTCGTAGTACACCCCGTCCAGAGGCGTGGCGATCATCCAGCGATGGCGCCCCATGCGTCCGATAAAATGCTGGCTGGCACTCTCGAGAATGTCATGGGCCGGCTCATGCCAGGCGACGTACTCCGGCAACTGCGGCCCCGCCTCGGCCGGCAGTGCAATGAACCGTACAAAGGCATGCAGGTGATGGGCTTCACGGCTCACCTGCTTGATCCGCCGCTGCAACTCGCTGCCCAACTTGTCCCCCGCCAGCATCGCCGTACGGTCACCATGGCTGACCCGCCATAGCACTTCGTACAGCAGGCTCCAGCGCTGGTCGCCGTGGTAACGGGCCGCCGACTCCAGCAACACCAGCAGTGCCTTGGGAATGCGCGCCTGGAACGGCCCCAGCCCGGCAGGGATCGGCTCATCGGTGGCAAACAGGTCCGCCACCTCTGCCTCACCCCAGCTCACCTGGCTCGGGTCGACCTGATGGCTGAGCAACCAGCGCGCCTGTTCGCGCCAGGTGCTGAACAGGTTGTCGCATTCCAGGCTGATCATCCCCATAACCCCATTTGTTGCGGCTGCGGACGGTCGCGCAACTGCTCGCGCAGCAGCACACTGCTGCTGTCGGCCTGTTGCGGGTGATAGTCACTGGTGATGAAGAACGGCTTGGCCTTGGCCAGCACGCACCGCATGCGCGCCAGGTCTTCGAAACGGATCTTGCGTTCACGCCGCAAGTCCACCAGGCGCTGGGTGGTGCGCAAGCCAATGCCGGGGATGCGTGCGATCAACGTGGGTTCGGCGCGGTTCAGGTCCAAGGGGAACACTTCGCGGTTGTCCAGGGCCCAGGCCAGCTTGGGGTCGATATCCAACGCCAGGTGGCCTGGGCCTTCAAACAGCTCGTTGGCGCTGAAACCGTAGCTGCGCAACAGGAAGTCGGCCTGGTACAAGCGGTGCTCGCGCATCAGCGGGGGTGCGGCCAGGGGCACGCTTTTCGGGCTGTTGGGAATGGGGCTGAACGCCGAGTAATAAACGCGGCGCAGCTTGAAGTTGCCATACAACGCCTCGGCGCCATGCAGGATGGTGCTGTCGTCAGTGTCATCGGCGCCGACGATCATCTGCGTGCTCTGCCCGGCCGGGGCAAAACGCGGCGCCCGGGGTTCGTTGAGGACGGTCTGCTCGCCGGTGTAGATGGTGCGCATCGCCTGCTTGATCGAGCCGATCTGTTTCTCCGGTGCCAGGGTTTGCAGGCTGGCATCGGTGGGCAATTCGATATTCACGCTCAGGCGATCCGCATAGCGCCCCGCTTCGGCGATCAGCGCCGGGTCGGCTTCGGGAATGGTCTTGAGGTGGATATAGCCGCGAAAGTCGTGCTCTTCGCGCAGCAGCTTGGCCACGCGCACCAACTGTTCCATGGTGTAGTCGGCCGAACGGATGATGCCGGAACTGAGAAACAGCCCGCTGACGCAATTGCGCCGGTAGAAGTCCAGGGTCAGGGTCACCACCTCCTCCGGGCTGAAGCGTGCGCGGGGCACGTCGCTGGAGCGGCGGTTGACGCAATACTGGCAGTCGTAGAGGCAGAAGTTGGTCAGCAACACCTTGAGCAACGACACGCAGCGACCATCCGGGGTGTAGCTGTGGCAGATGCCCATGCCGTCGGTGGAACCCAGCCCGGCCTTGCCCTCGGAACTGCGCTTGGGCGCGCCACTGCTGGCGCAGGAAGCGTCGTACTTGGCGGCGTCGGCGAGGATGCTGAGTTTTTCGATCAACTGCATGGAGGGCTACCGATACTGGTTTTTTGTACAGTATCAGGAGCCGGACGGCGTTGCCAGTACCGTCTGTAGGAGCGAGCGTGCTCGCCCCTACGGCAGACGATCAACTCGCGGTGGCGAGGAGCAGATCCTGCACCGAACGTCCTGTGCCACGATGGCGGTCATGCTCGAACAACGAGCTCGCAATTTCGTCCGCGCGAATCGGCAGTACCGACAGCAAGGTATCGCTCAAGCCATGGCTGGCCTGGCTGAAGCCCTGGATGTAGACGCCCGCCTTGCAACGTTCATCGGTGATGATGCGGTAATCGCGGGCCACTTCGAAGTCGCCCATATAGGCTTGCAACGGCGCCAACAGTTCGCGGTGTTGCTGGCGCTCATACCCCGTGGCGAGGATGACCGCGTCGTAGTGGTTGACGCTGGTTACGCCGCTGGCGTTGTCGCGCAGGATCAGTTCAATGCCCAGCGCGCTGGCGCTGGCTTTCTCCACCACGGTCAGGGGGCGGAACGCCTGGCGGGCGATGCCGGAGACTTTCTGGCGGTAGAAGATGCCGTAGATACGCTCGATCAGGTCCAGGTCCACCACCGAGTAGTTGGTGTTCTGGTACTCGGCAACCAGCCGCTCGCGTTCGGCACCGACTTGCTGGAACACCAGGTCGGTAAAGGCCGGCGAAAACACTTCGTTGACGAACGGGCTGTCATCGGCGGGCTTGAGTGCCGAACCGCGCAGGATCATGTCGACCTGCACCGACGGGAAGCTGTCGTTCAAGTCGATAAACGCCTCGGCCGCACTCTGACCACCGCCGATGATCGCAACACGCATCGCCTTGCCTTCGACACAGGGCTGGGTGGCCATGCGCTCCAGGTACTGAGAGTGGTGGAAGACACGGCCATCATCCTTGAGGCCCTTGAACGCTTCGGGCACGCGCGCGGTGCCACCAGGGCTCACCACCACGTTGCGGGTGGTGCGTACATGCTGCTCGCCCAGCGCATCGCGGGAAATCACACGCAGCGCTTCAACCTGCTGCTGGTGCAGGATCGGCTCGATCGCCAGCACTTCTTCGCCGTAGCGCGCCTGGGCCTGGAACTGCCCGGCGACCCAGCGCAGGTAGTCGTTGTACTCCATGCGGCACGGATAGAAGGTGCCCAGGTTGATGAAATCCACCAAACGGTCGTGGGCTTTCAAGTAATTGACGAAAGAGTAAGGGCTGGTGGGGTTGCGCAAGGTCACCAGGTCTTTGAGGAAGGAGATCTGCAACTCACTCTGGGTGACCAGGGTATTACCGTGCCAGCGATAGTCGGCCTGTTTGTCGAGAAACAGTACGTCCAGTTTGCCCTGGGCCTTTTCGCGCTCCTGCAGGGCGATGGCCAGCGCCAGGTTCGAAGGGCCGAAACCGATACCGATCAGGTCGTGAACCGCAGCCGAAGCAATTGCCTGTGTCATTCCAGTGTCCTCTGGATAAGCCCCTGGCGGTGGGGCGGGAATACCTTCGCGACCCGCACATCAGGTCGTGTGTTGATAGGAAACGAGGACAGTGAAATAAAATTTAACTGATCAGCGATCAGTGTGCTTCCCACTCGCGCATTCGCACCCGGCAATGCTTCATGGCATTGACGATGTGCTTTTCTACCAGGGCGCGGGAAATGTTCAGGCGCTCGGCGATTTGCAGGTGAGACAAGCCGTCGAGTTTGCGCAGCAGGAAGCTGTCGCGGCAGGCGGCCGGCAATTCGGCCAGGGCACGCTCGAGCATTTCCAGGCGCTGCCCACGGTCGTGACTGATGTGCGGCGAGTCCGTGGCGAAACGCTCTTCGCTGTCCAGCACCTCCAGGGGTTCGGCCTGACGCAGGGCATTGCGTCGATGGCCGTCGATCACCAGGTTCAGTGCCGTGCGGTACAGAAACGCGCGTGGCTGCTCGATCGGCGTGTCACTGGAGCGTTCCAACACCCGGACATACGCGTCATGCACCACATCCTCGGCCACCTGGCGGTTGCCCAGCTTGGCGTTGAGGAAACACACCAGCTCGCGATAGTAGTTTTCCAACATGACTCCCGACAGACCCGTGGCGGCATTAGGTGCGCGCACCGGCAAGTGCGACTGTTCAGTGATAGCAGTTTGAGAGCGTGCAATTTATAGTAATTCTCATCTACTTTTAAACAGCTCTCGCCTCAACGGTCATTTTTTTTCTTCACCGAACCTGTAACTGCTTGTGTAACCGGCTAAATCTCCGGCCAATTTCCTCGTTTAACTGTCAGCTCTGCGCGACTGCGCCCCGATCTTGACTGGCTGGAACACAAGCATGAAACGCCCTCGACCTGCCCGACGCGCCCTGCTTATCGCAGCGTGCCTGATTCCCATCATCGCGGCCGCAGCCTGGCAGGCCCTTCCCCCGGGCCGTGACACTTACGCGACCGTCACCGTCACCCGCGGCAGTATCGAAAACAGCGTCACCGCCCTCGGCACCTTGCAACCCCGGCGCTATGTCGACGTTGGCGCCCAGGCTTCCGGGCAGATCCAGAAGATCCACGTAGAAGCCGGTGATCAGGTCAAGGCCGGCCAACTGCTGGTGGAGATCGACCCGTCCACGCAAAAAGCCAAGCTCGATGCCAGCCGCTACGCCATCGAAAACCTCAAGGCCCAGTTGCAGGAACAAACAGCCCAGCATGCCCTGGCACGCCAGAAGTACCAGCGTCAGCAACGCCTGGCCGCCGGCAACGCCACCCGTGAGGAAGATGTGCAAACCGCCCAGGCCGAACTGAGTGCCACCCAGGCGCGGGTCGAGATGTTCCAGGCACAGATTCGCCAGGCCCAGGCCAGCCTGCGCAGCGACGAAGCCGAGTTGGGTTACACGCGGATCTTCGCGCCGATGGATGGCACCGTGGTCGCCGTGGACGCACGCGTCGGCCAGACGCTCAATGCCCAGCAACAAACACCCTTGATCCTGCGGATCGCCAAGCTGTCGCCGATGACGGTGTGGGCTGAGGTTTCAGAAGCCGACATCGGCCACGTCAAGCCCGGCATGACGGCCTACTTCACCACGCTGAGCGGCGGCAATCGACGCTGGACCAGCACCGTGCGACAGATCCTGCCGATCCCGCCCAAGCCCCTCAATGAGACCAGCCAGGGCGGTGGCAGCCCCAGCAGCACGAGCAAAAGCGGGAGTGGCCGTGTGGTGCTGTATACGGTGCTTTTGGATGTGGACAACGCCGACAACGCGCTGATGGCCGAGATGACCGCCCAGGTATTTTTCGTCGCCGGCCAAGTCAAGGATGCGCTGACCGTGCCCGTTGCCGCCCTGCAAGGCACCGCCAGTGCCGACCGGCAGATCGCCCGGGTCGTGGCGAAAAACGGCGCTATCGAGGACCGCGAAGTCCGCCTGGGCATCAGCGACCGCCTGCGTGTCGAGGTGCTGGACGGCTTGCGCGAAGGCGAGCACCTGTTGATCGGCCCGGCCGACGGCAACGGGGGCTGAGTTGAGCACGCCCCTGATCGAACTCAAGCACATCCGCAAATCCTACGGCGGCGGTGACAGCCCGCAAGTCGACGTGCTGCGCGGCATCGACCTGTCGATTCATGCCGGGGAATTCGTCGCCATCGTCGGTGCGTCCGGCTCCGGCAAATCCACGTTGATGAATATCCTCGGTTGCCTCGACCGACCCACCGAAGGCGAGTACCTGTTCGCCGGGGAAAATGTCGCGCACCTGGACAGCGACGCCTTGGCCTGGCTGCGCCGCGAGGCGTTCGGGTTTGTGTTTCAGGGTTATCACCTGATCCCGTCGGGCTCCGCCCAGGAAAACGTCGAGATGCCGGCGATCTACGCCGGTATCAGTGCCGATGAACGCCATGCGCGGGCCCATGCCCTGCTCACTCGCCTGGGCCTGGCCGAGCGCACCGGCAACCGTCCGCACCAGCTTTCCGGTGGCCAGCAGCAACGCGTGTCGATTGCCCGGGCACTGATGAATGGCGGGCATATCATCCTCGCCGACGAGCCCACCGGCGCCCTCGACAGCCACAGCGGCGCCGAGGTGATGAACCTGCTGGACGAGTTGGCGAGCCAAGGCCACGTGGTGATCCTGATCACCCACGACCGTGATGTGGCCGCACGCGCCAACCGTATCATCGAGATCCGCGACGGCCTGATCATCAGTGACTCGGCCGAGGCCGACAGCCCCGCCCCCACCCTCACGGCCGGCGCCCTGCAAGCGGTGGACCTGCGCCAGCGCCTGGCCGACGGCGCCGAACACAACGGCGCCTGGAAGGCCGAGCTGCTCGACGCCGTACGGGCGGCGTGGCGGGTGATGTGGATCAACCGATTTCGCACGGCCCTGACCTTGCTGGGGATCATCATCGGCGTCGCCTCGGTGGTGGTGATGCTGGCGGTGGGCGAAGGCAGCAAGCGCCAGGTGATGGCGCAAATGGGCGCATTCGGCTCGAACATTTTGTATGTCAGTGGTTCGTCGCCGAACCCGCGTACACCGCTGGGCATCATTACCCCGCAGGACGTGGCGGCGCTGGCCACGCTGCCGCAGGTCAAGCGCATCATGCCGGTCAACGGCGCCGAAGCCGGTGTGCGCTTCGGCAACATCGACTACATGGCCTATGTGGGCGGCAACGACACGCAATTCCCGGGCATTTTCAACTGGCCGGTCGTGGAAGGCAGCTACTTCACCGAAGCCGATGAACGCAACGCCGCCACGGTGGCGGTGATCGGCGCCCGCGTGCGCGACAAGTTGTTCAAAGGTTTGATCAACCCCATCGGCCAATACATCCTGATCGAAAACGTGCCATTCCAGGTGGTGGGCGTACTTCAGGAGAAGGGCTCCAGTTCCGGCAACAAAGACAGTGACGACCGCATCGCCATCCCCTACTCCGCCGCCAGCATCCGCCTGTTTGGCAGCTACAACCCGGAATACGTGGTGATCGCCGCCGCCGACGCCAGCCGGGTACACGACGCCGAGCAGGCCATTGACCAATTGCTCAAGCGCCTGCACCACGGCAAGCCCGACTATCACCTGACCAACAACGCCGCGATGATCCAGGCCGAAGCGCGCACGCAGAACACCCTGTCGCTGATGCTGGGCTCGATTGCCGCCATTTCGCTGCTGGTGGGTGGCATCGGCGTGATGAACATCATGTTGATGACCGTGCGCGAACGCACCCGTGAAATCGGTATCCGCATGGCGACCGGTGCGCGCCAGCGCGACATCCTGCGCCAGTTCCTCACCGAGGCGGTGATGCTCTCGGTGGTCGGCGGCCTGTGCGGTATCGGCCTGGCGCTGCTGGTGGGCGGCGTGTTGGTGCTGGCGCAGGTGGCGGTGCAGTTTTCCCTGGTGGCGGTGGCGGGTGCGTTTGGCTGTGCGCTGGTCACCGGTGTCGTATTCGGCTTTATGCCGGCCCGTAAAGCAGCCCGGCTCGATCCGGTTAAGGCGTTGACCAGTGAATAAACCCTTCCCGCTATCCGTGCTCAGCCTGTGCCTGGCGCTCAGCGCCTGCGCCGGCAGCCCGCCGGCCGTGGACAACGGCATCGCGCCGCCGACTGCCTGGCAGTACGCGGAACGTGAGGCCGCGCAAGCAAGCAACCAGCGTTGGTGGACGCAGTTTGGTAGCGTGTCACTCAACCGGCTGATCGATCAGGCGCGCCGTGACAGTTTCGACGTGGCCGCCGCCATGGCACGGGTGCGCCAGGCCCAGGCCAGTGCCGTAATAGCCGGGGCGCCGTTGTTGCCTGAAGTTAAATTCAACCTGAGCGCCAGCCGTGAAAAACTGCTGCACGGCAGCGGTAACTCGTCGCTGGATGCTACCGAAAACAACAACACCGTGGACAATTTCGGCGCCAACCTCACCGCCAGTTATGAGCTGGACTTCTGGGGTGGCCGCGCCGCCGCCCGGGACAGTGCGCTGTACACCCTGCGCGCCAGTGAGTTCGACCAGGCCACCGTGGAACTGACGCTGCTCAGCAATGTGGCCGACCGCTACGCGCAAACCCTGGCCGCGCGCCAACGCCTGCAGATCGCCGAGCTGAACCTGGCGAATGCGCGCAACGTGCTGAACCTGGTGCAAACCCGCTTTGACTCAGGCTCCGCCACCGCCCTGGAACTGGCCCAGCAGAAAAGCCAGGTGGCCAGCCAGCAGCGGCAGTTGCCGTTGATCCAACAACTGGCCGAGGAATCCCGGATTACCCTCGCCGCGCTGCTCGGCCAGCCGGTGCAAGCCCTGGACCTGGGCAGCGAAGCGTTCCAAAGCCTGACTTGGCCGGCCATCGGCGCCGGGGTACCCAGCCAGCTATTGAGCCGCCGTCCCGATCTCGCCCAGGCGGAAGCGCAACTGGCGGCGGCCAGTGCCGACATCACGGTGGCCCGCGCGGCGATGCTGCCCACCGTGACCCTGGGCGCGACCCTGGGCTCGGGCTCGTCCAAGGCAGAAGAGATTCTGCGCAGCCCGTTCTACAACCTGACCTCCGGGCTGGTCGCACCGATTTTCAACCATGGCCGTCTGACCGCCGAACGCGACAAAGCCCGCGCGCGCCAGGATGAGCTGCTGCAGGCTTACCGAGGCGCGATCATCAACGGCTTTGCCGATGTGGAAAAAGCCCTCAGCAGCATCACGCGCCTGGACCAGCAGCGCCAGTGGCAAGCCGAAGAACTGCAACAGGCCCAGACGGCCTTCCAGATCTCGCAAAGCCGCTACCAGGCCGGCGCGGAAGACCTGCTGACGGTTCTGGAAACCCAACGCACGCTGTACGCCGCCCAGGACTTGAACGTGCAACTGCGGCTGTCGCGCGTGCAAGCCAGCATTGCCTTGTACAAAGCATTGGGTGGCGGATGGAGTACAGATATCCGATAAACGAAACTCCTGTTTCTTACACAAACCGTTTTCTCTGCCTACATTTTATGACCCCAGGTCCTTGGTAAAAAAGCCGCCATCACATGGCTGCCCGGGACCTCTCGATGAAACCCAGTGTTCTTGTAACCAGCCTGGCGGGTGCGTGCTTGTGGCTGATGGCAGCAGTGCCCCATGCGCAACCGCTGATCGCGCCCACCGCGATTGACTGGCTGCTGGACTGCCCCCTCCCGGCTTTTGAACGACTGGATCCCGAGGTGCTTGAACGCACCCAATGCGGCCAGGTGAGCGTCCCGCGCGACCACGCCGCCCCCGCACGTGGCCGTGTGCGCCTGAACCTCACCCGCGTCGGTGCGCGGCAACCGCTCAACCGTGAAGGCGTGGTCTTCATCCAGGCCGGCGAGCCGCCAACCGCCAACCGCACCACGTTTGCCCAGCAGTTGGCCAGCCGCTGGGAGTCTTATGCCACCCCGGCCTATCGCACACTGGTCGACCGCTATGATGTGATCGAATTGAGCCTGCGTGACCTCAACGCCCCGAACGCAATCGAACAGGCCGCGCGAGACCTGGAGTATGTGCGCGAACAATTGGGCGAGGCCCAACTGCATTATCTGGGCAACGCCCAGGGCACCCGGCTCGGCAATCGTTACGGCGCGCTGTTTCCCGGGCGCGTTGCACGCATGGTGCTGGTCAACACCCGGCCGGGAGAACCGGGCGTTGCGGGTGTCGAGCAGTTGCTGCTCAAGGAGACGGCCCGATCCGGCAGCGATGGGTGTGTGGCCCGTTGGCTGGGGGATTTTCTGGTTTATGGCAAGCACCCGCCGCCTTCGGCGCGTTGCCTCGACACTGGCCATTGGGAGTAACCCCACGACAGCGTGCGTTGACCTGCCACTGATCAGTTCTACAATGCCCCCCATTCTTTCCCGGGAGCCTTCATGGACATCGAACTGGCACGCACCTTCCTCGAAATCACCCGCTGCGGCAGCCTGGCCGCCGCAGCCGAGAAGTTGCACGTTACCCAGACCGCCATTACCGCCCGGGTCAAAAGCCTGGAGAGCCAGTTGGGCAGCACGCTGTTCGTGCGCAATCGCGCCGGTGCGCGGTTGACCGCTGATGGCGAGGCGTTTGTGGTTTACGCCAACCAGTTGCTGCAAACCTGGGAAGCGGCGCGGCGCGACCTGCCGTTGCCCGACGGCTATCGCAACGTGCTGCATATCGGTGGCGAGGTCAGCCTGTGCACCCCGTTGATGCTCGGCTGGGCGCGGGTGCTGCGCGAACAGATTCCGGGGTACGCGCTGCGTACCGAAGTACGCGAAGGCGACTACCTGCTGCGTCAACTGGAATTGGGCGTGCTGGATGCCGCCCTGGTATTCCAGCCGCAGTACTGGCCGGGTTTGCAGGTGGAGCAGGTGCTGGAAGAGAAACTGATCCTGGTGCAACTGGTGAGCAAGCCTGCGCCGTACGTGTATATCGACTGGGGCCCGGGCTTTCGCCAGCAGCACGACGCCGCCCTGCCCGACAAGGCGCGTGCCGCCTTGAGCTTCAACCTCGGGCCACTGGCGCTGCAATACATCCTGGAAAATGGCGGCGCCGGCTACTTCCGCACCCGCGTCGTGCAGAGCTACCTGGACAGCGGCGTGATGCAACGCGTGCCCAAGGCGCCGGAGTTCAGTTTCCCGACTTACCTGGTGTATTCACGGGCGCGGGATTCGGCGGTGTTGCAACAGGCGCTGGAACTGTTGCGCGGGGTGGTCAAGGTCGAAAGTGACTGGTCGCAGCGCTGGGACCCACTGATGTGAGTCAACCAATACCTGTAGCTGACACACCGCAATCGGGGGCAAGCCCCAATGCCGGTCAGTCAAGCGATAGAGCGGACAACGGGTAACCTGTGGCGAGGGAGCTTGCTCCCGTTGGGCCGCGTAGCGACCCCAGCTTTGGGTTTGAAAAGACTGGGCCTGCTGCGCAGTCCAGCGGGAGCAAGCGCCCTCGCCACAGTGACAGCGTTGCGCCTCAACTGACCGGTTGGGCAAGCCCCTCCCACACTCCGATCGCGTCACCTGCAAAAACTCGCACAATTTCGAGCACCAACTAAGCTGACGTTCCAACAAAAAACACCGAGCTGCCCACCATGGCCCATCCCACCGAAGCCTTCCGCGCCCGCTACCGTGCCGGAGTCAGCCGCCATTACCCCCCCTGGCTGCACGCCGGTTTCGTGTTGGGCTACGGCATTTTCTGCATCATCCTGGCCGGGGCCTCCCTCGAGCGTATCAGCCCGCTTGAATGGCTGACCGTCCCGCTGACGCTGGTGTTCTTCAACCTCTGCATCTACCTGGTCCACCGTCACCTGGGCCATCACAAGCACGCCTTCGCCCGGCTGTTCTACGCACGCCATACGGGCGATCACCACAGTTTCTTCACCCCCGGCTTCATGACCTACAGCAGCCCCAGGGACTGGCGTGTGATCCTGTTCCCGGCCTGGCTGATCGTGCTGCACAGCCTGGTCATCACTCTCCCCGCCTGGTGGTTGCTCAAACCACTGAACCCCAACGTCGCCGGGTTGTTTGCCGCCTGCATGATCCTTGGGTATTTACTTTACGAAGTGTTTCACGCCTGCGAGCACCTGCCCGTTGCCCATCCCATCGCACGCCTGCCATGGGTGCGCCAGATGCACCGGCTGCATGCCCTGCATCATCGCCGCGAGTTGATGCAGGGGCGTAATTTCAACATTGTGCTACCGCTGATGGACTACCTGTTCGGCACCCTGCATTGGGAGCCGGCCCCCCACGACAACCAGGAATCGTCATGAGTACCCGTCCCAAAAAACTGCGTCATCTGCTGTTCGTGCTGGTTCTGGCGGTGATCGCTTTTCTGCTGCTGATGCCGACCAAAGTCCAGCCGGTCAACTGGACGCCGCCCAAGGCGCCTTCATTGAAAGACGGGGTGTATGCCGAAAACCAGCGGCTGAAGCATGTCCAGAAAGTCGGGGCACAAAACATCCCCGGGCCCGAGGCTTTGGTGCTGGATGCCCAGGGTTTGCTGATCAGTGGCTTGCATGACGGACGGATCATTCGTACCGCGCCCGACAGCCAGACCCTGGAAGTACTGGCCAATACCGGTGGGCGACCGCTGGGCATGGCGCTGCACCCGGATGGGCGCTTGATCATTGCCGATGGCATCAAGGGCCTGCTCGCCCTGGATGGCGCCCGCCAACTCACGACCTTGAGCACCAGCGCCAATGGCGTGCCCTTGGGTTTTACCGATGACGTGGTCGTGGATGCCGAAGGACGTTATGCCTACTTCAGCGACGCGTCGAGCCGCTGGGGTTACGGCCAGGATGGCGAAGCGGTGATTGAGCACGGCGCTGACGGGCGCCTGCTGCGTTATGACTTCAGCCACGGCACCACCGAAGTGCTGCTCGATCACCTGCAGTTCGCCAACGGCGTGGCGTTGGGCCCGGATGAAAATTACGTGCTGGTCAATGAGACCGGTGCCTACCGCATCAGCCGCTATTGGCTCAAGGGCGAACGCAGCGGCAGCCACGACCTGTTTATCGACAACCTCCCCGGCCTGCCGGACAACCTCAGCTTCAACGGTCACGAGCGCTTCTGGGTCGCCCTGTATTCACCGCGTAACCCTTTGCTGGATGCTTTCGCCGGCTATCCCTCACTGCGTAAAGTGATGGTGCGTGCCCTGATGGTGGTGCCCAAGCCCGTCGAGCGCAAAGCCTTTGTGCTGGGGCTGGATACCGAGGGCAAGGTGATCGCCAACCTGCAGGATGGCAGTGCGGGCAACTATTCGCCCATCACCACCGCGCGGGAATATGGCAACTGGTTGTACCTGGGTTCGTTGACGAACACGAGCCTGGCGCGCCTGCCCCTGAAATTGGCACTCAACGCCGAATGACAAAAAAGGGGCAGCCCGCCAAGGCTGCCCCCTTCTGATTGACGCCGTTGGATCAGTGAATAATGGTCTGGGTGCAGATATGCCCCAGGCTCACGTATTGCACATTGTTCCCGCCCACGCCCACACCGGGGAACTCGGCCAGCTCGATGCGCCAGCCACCCTGGTTATAGGTGGTCGCCCACTTGTACGGAACGCCGGTGCTGCTGTCGTTGATCACGGTGCTGTAATCACCGAAGCAGGTACCGATGTTGGCCGAAGCCTGGGACACGCCGGCGCTGTTGGTGGTCGCGGTGTAGTCGACCCAGCGGTAGTTCAAGTCGATGAAGTGGTTATCCACGCGCAGCACCGGGGTGACACCGAGCAGCGGCGCACCGGTGGAGTCCGACCATTTGGTCGACCAGTTCAGCACGCGAGCGGTTTGCGTGGCCAGCGGCATCTCACTCACCGGCACCCGCACGATGTTGTCACCCTTCACGTCGTGCGTATCCAGACGGGGCGTGGAACCCAGGCTCAGTTGGTAATACTTGCTCGGGTCCTGCGCCACGGCCGGGTTGGCACGTACCCGCACCTTGACCGTGGTGCCGGGCGCAACGCTCGGGTAGGTAGAGGTGGAACCAGCCGGTACAGGCACCCAATTCACCCCGTCGAAGCGATCGAAGATCCACTGGTTGCGGCTGCCGCTTTCATCGCCCGCCAGGTACATGCTCACGCTCTGGCCACGCACGGCCTTGAAGTCGAAATAATCGACATCGCTGGCGTTGTCGAGGTTGCCACTGACCTTGTTCATCGAGTCCGGCAACACAAACGCAGTTTGCGCGGTGTCGTTGGGTTCGAAGGCGTCGATATTGGTGTCCACCGCCACGCCGAAACTGAACTGCGCGTTGTTGGCGGTCTTGGCCAGCATGAACCAGTAGTAATCACCGGCCGGCAGGATGCCGGTCAGGTATTCATCGGCGCTGCCTGGGTTGTCGGACGTGGCCACCAACTGCGGGTTGCCCTGGCCGTCATCCACGAACAGGCTCAGCGACATATCGGCACCGGCGCTCTGGTCGATCAACTGCACCACCGCCCGCGCGTTTTGCGGCAGGTTGAAGTGGTAGGTGAAATCCTGGCCCGTCTGCACTTGGTCAATGGTGTAGAGGGTGTTGATGTCCAGGGTCGGAAACAGCGGTACAAAATCGGCAACGGCCGCGCTTTTCAGCTGAGCCTGGCTCGGCTTTTTCAACTCGCCGACGGCGGTGTTGAACGGTGCGGCTTTGGCGTTCTTGGTCACCGCCTTGGCCTTGCCCTTCATCGCGTCCAGCAGCTTTTGCCGAAGCTCGGCCGAGACCGGCACCGCTTCGATCGTGCCGCCAGGTTTGAGCGCGTCAACCACAGCTTGGTTGACCGTACCAGGGGTCAGTTTAGGAAGGGTTACGTCGGCCAGGGCAGAGGCCGTGGTGAAGCAGGCAGCCATCATGGCCGCGCCCAGGATCAGGCTTTTTTTCGATTTCATTTTTTATCCATCCGTAGTTAAAAAATTGAAGCTCAGGTGACGGGTGACGTCCTGTCACCTGGGATGGACTGTAGGATAAAACTGTATAGATGTACAGTATTTTCTGAATACATCTTAGGAGGCTTTCCTTCGATCTTGCAGGAGACTTCACTCAATACCCGGTCATCTCCAGGTACCCCACCCCACCCTCAAACTTCACCGGCCCTTCCCAGTACGCAATACTCAGGTTCATCCATGCCTTGGGGTTGACCGCTTCAAGGGGGATATCCAGCTGTTTGCCGGGGATTTTCAGCGACCAGCGTGTGGGAATCTGGCGCCCGTCGATGTGGGTGGTGTTCAGCGGGGTGAGTTGGATATCGGCGTTGTGCAAGGTCTGGGTGCGGCCCTGTGAATCGATCCAGGTGCCGGTGAGGTAGCCCGCGCCGTCTGTTTGTCGAACGCGGAACACCATCAACTGTTCGCCTCGGTCCAGGTGCAGGGAGAACCAGTCCCAGCCGGTCTGGCTGGCGGCCAGGGGCTGGCTGCTCCATTCGCGATCAAGCCAGGCGGGGCCGCTGACCTGGTAGGTTTTGCCGTCGAGGGTGACACGGCCGTCAGCCATGAAAAACGGTTGGCTGTAGTAGTAAGAGGCTTGACCCTGGTCGGATTTGCGGCTGTAGCCGCTGTCGCCTTGCAGCACCAGCGGGCGTTGGCTGGTCAGGTGCAGGTCATAGGCGAATTGCGCACCACTGGCCTGGAGCTGCATCTCTGCCAGCGGGCTCGCCACGCCAGGGCGAGTGGCGAAGTTCCAGTCGTCGATCCAGGCGCTGAACGGCACCGCCTGGGCGCCCGCCTGGCCGACGCCGCCACGGGCGAAACGTTCGGCGGCGTAATGCCGGGTAGCGGTGGTGACGGCGGCGTGGCCAAGCCAGATCGTCGAGTCGTGCCAGCCCGGCTCGGTGGGGCCTGCTTTCAAGGCGTTGCGAAACAGCGTCCATTGCACGCCGAACACGTTGCCTTGCGCGTCCTTGAGGTTGGCGGTGACGTACCACCATTCGATGCGAAAGCCTGGGTGGGGGCCGTGATCCTCGGGAAAACTGAAGACCTTGCCGGGCACCACTTGGGCAAAATCCGCCGCATCGCTACCCAGGCCGGCGAAACTTTCTTCGGGCGCGGGGGCTTTATCGCACGCACTCAACAGGAGCAACGCCGCCCACAGCCACGCTCTAATCTTCATTGGCAAAGGTCCTCAATAAGTCCGCCGGGCGGCTGCGATACAACTGCCACAGAGGCCAGGCCGACGCCAGCAACGTCGCGAACAGCGCCAGCCCGAGCAACTGCGCGAGCTGCCCCGGGAACACCTGCAACGGCAGGCGCCAGCCGAACGCCTGCACGTTGATCACTGCATCCAGGCACCACGCCAGCAGCAGCCCCAAGGGCAATGCCAGGATCAACGTGAGTACCGCCAGCAACCAGGTCTGGCCCAGGTTGAGCAACATCAGTTGCCTGCGTGTCACCCCCAGCGCCCACAACGGTGCAAGCTGGCCCAGGCGGCTTTGGCTCTGGGTGAGCAGGCTGATGAACAGCGCCACGCCGGCCACCCCCAGGGTGAGGCTGTTCAGCGCGGCGGTCGCCGCGAAGGTGCGTTCGAAGACCTGGCTGGACCAGCCCTTGAGTTGCTGTTGGTCAACGATGCGGCTGTCGTCGAGGCCAAATTCGCGCTGCACCGCCTGCACCAGCGGCGTCACGTTGTGCGGTGCCACACGCAGGTTGAAGCGTGCAGGCGACAGCGTCGGCCAATGCGCCAACAGGTGCTGGGCATTGACCAGCACATGGCCCTTGGGGTTGCCGTAGTCGGCGTAGATCCCCACCACTTTGGGTGACCACAGACCCTGCGGCGTGGGGATATCAACGGCGTCGCCCAACTGCACGTGCAGGCGCCGCGCCAATTGTTCGCTGAGCATCAGGCTGTCGTCCTGGTGCAAGTGGTCCCAGGGTTCGTTCACCGCCTCCAGCAACGGCCAGTGCTGGCGATAAGTCGGGTCATCGACCACGCCGAACACATCCGCCGGCCAGCCTTGCAATTGCACCGCGACCTGCCAGGTGGGCAGCACTGTCTGCACCAGCGCCTGTTGCGCCAGCCAGGTGCCCAGTTGCGAAGCCTGGGCCGGGGTTTGCGGGTTGATGTACAGCTCGGCGGTCAGGCGTTGTTCCAGCCAGTTGTTGAAGGTATGGCGAAACCCCGAGGTCATGGAACCCGCGCCGATGTTCGCCGCCAGGGCCAACAGCAATGCCATCAGTGCCAGGCTCAAGGCCGGCAGTTGCTGGCGACAATCGGCGAGAAACCACTGGCCGAGCACTGAACGGCTGCGCCCCAGCACGGCCTTCAACACCCCATTGAGCAGCACCGGCAACCCCAGCGCGGCGCCCAGCAGCAAGGCCGCCATCAGCACAAAGCCGGCGGCCAGGCTGTCACCCAACCACAGCGCCAGCAGTGCGATCAGCAGCGTCGCCACCGCGACCCAACCCTGGCGTCGCAGCCAGCGCCCATGGGCCTCATGCCAGGCTTGGGCATTGGCCAACGCCAACAGTGGCAAGCGCGCCGCCCGCCACAGGCTGCCGGCCCCCGCGAGCAAGGCCCCCATCAGGCTCAAGCCCAACCCGCTCAACCACCAGGCCGGGCTCAGGCTCAGTTGCCCCGCCACTTCGGCGCCATACAACCCACGCAAACTGGCGGCCACATCCGGCAGCAACAGGCTGGCCAGCAGATACCCGCTGGCAACGCCCAGCACACCGCCGAATAACGACAGCACGCCAAGTTCCACGCCGAGGCTGACGAGTAACATCCGCGCGCTGACCCCACAGGCGCGCAAGGTGCGCAGCAGGCCACGGCGCTGTTCCAGGGCCAGGCCGATGGCGGCGTGGACGATAAACAAGCCCACGACAAACGACAAAAAACCCAGTGCGTCGAGGTTCAGGTGAAAGCTCTCGGTCAGGCGTGCGAGGTTGTTGTCCTCTCCTTGCTTGAGCTGCAATGGGAGCGGGGGCGTGGGATGGGTTGCGGCGAAGGTCTTGTCCAACAGCAAACGCGAGAGTCGCCCGGGCATCGCCAGCAACGGTTGGGCAAACCCGATATCGGTCAGCAGCATGCCGGGGGCCATGTCCGGCTGCACCTGTAACGGCGGCAGCGCTTGCCCGTCTGCCGTCAGCGGCTGCGCGCCCTCGTGCAAGCCGAGCGCCTGCAAGGTTTGCGCGGCAATCCAGGTGCGCCCCGGCGGCTCGAAGAACGCGAGCATTTGCGCCTGGCTCAAGTGTTGCCCGGCCACGCTACCACTGCCGGGCAACGACAACGGTTCAATGCCCATCAACTGCAGGCGCTGGCTTTCATGCCCCTTGAGCACCACGCGCCCCTGCACCACCGGCGAAACCGGCCAGCCGGCACGGCGCAGTTCGGCGAACAATGTCTGCGCAAAACCGCTGCCGTCCAACGCGCTCAAACTGGCCTGGGGTTCGCCGCCGATCAGTTGGCTGGCGCGGGCATAGCTGTCCCGCGCCTGGCTGTTAACCGCCTGCACCCCAGTCAGTAACGCAGTGGCCAGCCACAAGCCGGTCAACACGCTGAAGAACTGCACGGGATGACGCCGCCAATGGCTCAGCAGTGCGCGCAACGCCCAATAAAACACGGCCATCTCAACGGGCGTCCGCGGGCACGACGCGGCCGCGATGCAGCACCACCTGGTGCTCGAGCCGTGCAGCGATGCGTGGGCTGTGGGTGACCATCAACAGGCTGGTGGAGCTGTCACGCAGCAGGTCCAGGAGTAATTGCAGCACCTCATCGCTGGTGGCTTCATCCAGATTGCCGGTCGGCTCATCGGCCAGCAGCAAGCCCGGTCGAGAGGCCAGCGCCCGTCCCACCGCGACCCGTTGTTGCTGGCCGCCGGACAATTGTTCGGGGTAACGCTTGAGCAAATTGCCCAGGCCCAGGCGCTCTACCAACTGCGCCTGCCAATGCGGATCAAAACGCCCAGCCAGACGCGCCTGGAACGCCAGGTTGTCCTCCACGCGCAAACTGCCGATCAAGTTGAATTGCTGGAACACCAGGCCGATTTCGGTTCGACGCCACTGGGCCAGTTGCCCTTCACTGAGTTGCTCCAGGCGCAATCCACCGACCTCAATACTGCCCGCGTCGACGCGATCCAGGCCGGCTATCAGGTGCAGCAAGGTACTTTTTCCACTGCCCGACTCGCCCATCAACGCCAGGCTGCTACGCTCAGTCAGGCATAGGTCCACCCCCGCCAGCACCGTCAGCGGTCCCTGGGGCGTGGCGTAGTTTTTGCGAACACCTTGCACCTGCAACATAAGAACGCTCGTTTGAAGGATTCCAAACGAGAATAACGACTGCCTGCATGCCTCACGCAAATTTTTCACATGGATTTCACTGCTTGCCCACCCTCACCTCTCTAAATTGCCCACCAAGCGTCAACTGCCGGCAACTTGTTAGTTGCTGCCATCGACCCTTCTTAACATCTACGTGTTCAGCTAAAAGACAGCAGCCCTGTGACAGGCTTTTGCTCCATTACGGGCATCCGCCGATTAGTTGCGCCTGTTTTTTACAACACAATAATAGTGACGATGGTGAACAGCGTGGCTGACGTAACCCTGAGCAAATCCCAATCCAATGGGGCAATGTTAAAGCGCTGGAAAAAAGCTCGATTGTCATTGGCCTGTGTCGCCGTTATCGGCCTGCTGCTGGCCGGCTTCCTGTTCTGGCCTACAACCCCTGTTGACCTTGGCGTCGGCAACCGCCTGGTGACCTCCGGGGTCCTGGCCAGTTGGCGCAACGGCGACCTGATCGTACTGGTACGCCATGAAGAACGCTGCGATCGCTCCAGCAACCCGTGTTTCGGACCGGCCGAAGGCCTGACGATCAACGGCACCCAACAAGCGACCAACCTGGGCAAAGCCTTCAATACCCTGGGCATGGAAAATACCGATGTACTTGCCAGCCCCGCGACGCGCACCGCACAGACCGCACAATTCATGTTCGGCAAGGCCACATTGTTATCGTCCCCTTCGGCCATCTGCGGTAAAGCCATGGGCGAAGAGTTGCTCCCTCATAAAGAGCCTGGCCGCAACTTGGTAGTGGTTACCCACAGTGGCTGCATGAGCGATCTCCAGACAGAGCTGGGTTACCCCCATGCCGATGCGGCCGAGTATGGCAGCGCACTGTTTGTACAGGTCTTGCCAAACGGCAAGCTCAAGGCGGTGGGTTCGATGAAAACCGAAGAATGGGCGGCGGCTCTGAAACAACTTTAAACACACTTTTTTACATATCCGCACCTGTTGTGTTCAGCCAAACGACAGCCCTCTTCTGGCATGTTTAATCGCGCCCGTTAGTTAAGGACGTTATGACTTTCCCCCACCGCTTAGTGAACATTGTGATGCTTTGTTCTATGAATTCATTACACTCGTGGCCCTCCATTAAACGTCAAGGAGCGACGTGTTCATGACCCGGTTGAAACCTCTGCCGCTGTTTTTGCTCGGCTTTGCCATTTTCTTTTTGTTGCCGCTGGGCTTGCACGGCCTGTGGATTCCGGACGAGACCCGCTACGGCCAGGTGAGCCAGGAAATGCTCATGAGCGGCAACTGGGTATCGCCGCACTTCATGGGGTTGCGTTATTTCGAAAAACCGGCCGGCGGTTATTGGCTGATCGCCATCGGCCAGGCCGTGTTTGGCGAAAACCTGTTCGGTGTGCGCATCGCCTCGGTGCTCACCACGGGCCTGAGTGTGTTGCTGGCCTACTTGATCGCCCGCCGCCTGTGGAATGACCCACGCAAGAGCTTCGCCTGCGCCCTGCTCTACATGAGCTTTGGCCTGGTGGCCGGCCAAGCGGGCTACTCCAACCTCGATCCCCAATTCACGTTCTGGGTCAACCTGAGCCTGGTTGCCCTGTGGTTTGCCCTGGACAGCCGCACTACTCGCGGGCGGCTCGGCGCCTGGGCATTGCTGGGCGTCGCCTGTGGCATGGGCTTCCTGACCAAGGGTTTCCTGGCGTGGTTGTTGCCGGTCCTGATCGCCGTGCCATACCTGGTGTGGCAGCGTCGTGTAGGCGAGCTGTTGCGCTATGGCCCGTTGGCGGTGCTGGTCGCCGCGTTGGTGTGCTTGCCCTGGGTATTGGCCGTTCATGTGCAGGAGCCTGACTTCTGGCGCTTCTTCTTCTGGCACGAGCACATCCGCCGCTTCGCTGCCGATAACGCCCAGCATGCACGGCCGATCTGGTTCTTCCTGCCGATCATGGTGGTGGCGTGCCTGCCTTGGTCGGCACTGTTGCCGGCCACGTTGCTCAAGACCTGGAAGGAAAAAGGCCAGCCGGCGATTGCCTTCCTCGCCTTGTGGATGTTGCTGCCGCTAGCCTTTTTCAGCCTGAGCAAGGGCAAGCTGCCGACCTACATCATGCCGTGCCTGCTGCCCCTGGCCCTGTTGATGGGCCACGCCTTGATCGACCTGGTCAAGCAAGGCAAGACACGTTCGATCCTGGTCAATGGCGTGGTCAACGCCCTGATCGGCCTGACGGCGATGGTGGCGCTGATCTACCTGCAAGTCAGCAACCCGGTGTACGGCAACAGCCATGCCGAGATGTTCAGCCTGTCCCTGACCTTTATCGTGCTGCTGGGCTGGATTCTGGCCAACCTGCTGCAAGTGGTGCGCCCGCTGACCTTGTGGGCGATGCCGGCCCTGGGCATTGGCTTGCTGGTGGCGCTGTTGCCGGCGGGCATGCCGGCGATGATCACGGATAACGAAATGCCCGACCAGTTCGTGGCGGAGCATCTGGATGAATTGCAACAAACCCATGCTTTGCTGAGCAACGAATTGGGCTCGGCATCGGCTTTGTCGTGGCGCCTGCGTCGTCCGCAAGTGATGATTTATGACACCGAAGGCGAGTTGCGCTACGGCCTGCGCTATGACGATTCGGTGCACCGCAAGGTCGACCTGGCCAGTGTCCAGGGCTGGTTGGCCGATGCACGTAAACAAGGCTCGGTCGGCGTACTGATGCGGGTCAAGAACACCAGTGAACATCTCGAGGAAGGGCAATTGCCACCCGGTGGCAAACGCTATCGCAAGGGCGACCTGTTGATGATCATTTACCCACAACAACCTTGATGCAGTGCCTGCCACGGGAATAACCGATGAATTTCTGGAAAACCGAACGTGGCGCGCTGGTGCTGCTGCTGAGCGTTTCCGCCCTGCTTTTGCTGCTGGGGCTGGGCGCACGCGAGCTGTGGGGGCCGGAAACCCGCTGGGCCAACATCGCCTTGCAGATGCTGCAAAGTGGCGATTACTTCGACCCCTACCTCAAGGGCATGCCGTATTACGACAAACCCCTGCCCTCCTATTGGCTGATCACCGGCTTTGCCAACTTGATGGGGGGCCTGGGCCCTTGGTCGTTGCGCCTGTCGTCAGTCATCTCGGCCTGGTTGAGCATCTGGCTGGTGTACCTGATCGGTGAACGCCTGTTCCGCAAAGGCACCGGGCTGATTGCCGGCTGGATGCTCGCGACCACGTTCTACTTCCTGTTCTGGGCCCGCGTGGCCACGGCGGATGTGCTGACGGTGTGCGGCGTGCTGGCGGCAGTGTGGTGGTACTGGCGCGGGCCGGATGACACTCGCCTGGGACGCTATACCGTGTTCTTCCTGCTGCTGGCGGCGACCTCGCTGTTCAAAGGCTTGATCGGTTTTGTGCTGCCGGGCCTGGTGCTATTGCCGCACCTGCTCAGTGAGCACCGCTACAAGCGCCACCTCAACCTGCGCCTGGTGGCAGCCATCGTCATCGCCGCAGCGTTCTACGCCATTCCGTTTGTACTGTCCCACCTCTACGGCGCACCGACCTACGGCGCCAGTGGCCTGGAGCTGGTGTTTCGCGAAAACGTGGTGCGCTTCTTCGACCCCTTCGACCATATGGGACCGATCTACACCTACCTGATCTACCTGCCGGTCTACACCCTGCCCTGGGCACCTTGCTGGGTGCTGGGCCTGTGGCTGGCCGTGCGCAACTGGCGCCAGACGCCAGCCAATGTGCGCTGGCTGGTGTGGGGCCTGGGCCTGCTGTTCGTATTCTTCACCGCCAGCGGCAGCCGCCGCAGTTATTACGTGCTGCCGCTGGTGCCGTTTGCGCAGTTGCTGGCCGCCTGGTGGTTGAGCGAGCGCCTGGAGAAAAAGCCGGCCCGTTGGCCGCGCTGGCAAAAAGGTTTCGGCTTCACCGCAGGCTTGCTGCTGTTGGTACTGGGTGTGATCTACCCCTGGACCACCGGCAACGGCGGCGTAACCCGTTTCGCCGAAGACGTGCAAGCCGAGGCCGTCAAAACCGCACCGTGGAACCAATGGCAAATGGTGTTGGTAGAAGTCGACAACAAACTGCCGATGTACTTGCAGAACGGCAGGCAAAACGGCGCCAAACCCTTCTACTACGTCAGCGAAACCCAGGACTTCCCGCGCCAGGGCGACAGTGCCGCGTTCATGGCGTGGCTGAAAAAAACCAGCGGCCAGGACTTCGATCCGCAACGCACAATCATCGTCGCCCAGTATTCCAAGGAAGACCCGACGCCGCTGGCGTTTTTGGGGGCGGACCATCAGGTCATCACCACCCAGCCGGACAATGGCGAGCGGCTGTTTCAGAAGCGTTCGGGGGGCAGTGTGGCGTTTGTCCCTGCGCCTCAGTAGCACGTCATGGTGATTGCCATGACCACTCGGTTCGAATGATCGAATGAATGATATGTGAGAGGGCTTGCCCTAATGCCTATCAGTTAAGCGATAGAGCAGGCGATGGATAACCTGTGGGAGGGGCGGTGCGACGATTCGACTTGCTCCCGATGGACTGCGTAGCAGGCCCATTTTTGAGGCCGCTGCGCGGCCTATCGGGAGCAAGCCCCCTCCCACAATGACCGCGTTAAGCCTTAACTGACAGGCATTAGGGCTTGCCCCCTCACACACTGCATGCCAATCCTCAGATCCGGCGACGACGATTGAGCTGGGGGATGGCCGTTTGGGGGGCTTCCACGCGCTGCACGCTGGCCGTTGTACGGGCCGCCAGTTGCGCCAGGGTCGGCTGGCTGAACAAGCTGCGTGCATCCACCTCCAACCCGGCCTTGCGCAAGCGTGCCACCAGACTCACCGCCAGTAAGGAATGCCCGCCCAGCTCAAAGAAATGGTCGTGGCGCCCTACCCGCTCGAGTTTCAAGACGTCGGCCCAGATGCCCGCCATCACGGTTTCCACCTCGCCCTGCGGCGGCTCATACGCACGGCTGACCACGGCATCCAACCCCGGCTCCGGCAGGGCCTTGCGGTCGAGCTTGCCGGCGGGGTTGAGGGGCAATTCACTCAATTGCACAAAGGCGGCCGGCACCATGTATTCCGGCAATCGCTCCAGCACATGGGCACGCAAGGCTTCCAGGCTCGGCGCCGGGGCGCGCAGGGTGAAGTAGGCGACCAGGCGTTCATCGCGAATCAGCACCGCTACTTCACGCAGTGCCGGGTGCGCCGCCAGGCAGGCTTCAATTTCGCCCAACTCCAGGCGCACGCCGCGCAGCTTGACCTGAAAGTCATTGCGCCCCAGGAACACCAGGTTGCCGTCCGGCAGGTAACGCACCAGGTCGCCAGTGCGATACAACCGATCACCGGGTACGAACGGGCTGTCGATAAAGCGCTCGGCGGTCATTTGCTCCAGCCCCAGGTAGCCTCGCGCTACGCCGACGCCGCCGATATGCAGTTGACCGCTGACACCCAGCGGCACCGGCCTGTCGTGCTGATCCAGCACATAAAGGCGGGTGTTACTGATGGCCCGCCCGATCGGCAACCGCAGGGCAGGCACCGGCGCATCGGGTTGCAGGGTCCAGATGCAGCTGTCGACCGTAGCTTCGGTGGGGCCATAGACGTTGTGCAAGCGCACCTGGGGCAAGCGCGCCCGGACGCTGCGGGCCAAGGCTTCGGTGAGTTCACCACCGCCGCAAAAGACGTCGGTGAGGCTGCTGCACAACGCCGACGCTTCCAGTTCGAGAAATTGCTGCAGCATGGCCGGTACAAATTGGATCACGGTGATGCGCTGCGTGCGAATCACCTCAGCCAGGTAAGCGGGGTCGCGATGGCCGTCTACCCGTGCCAGCACCAGGCGCATGCCATGGGTCAACGGCCAGAACAGCTCCCACACCGAGCCATCAAAACTGAACGGAGCCCTTTGCAGCAAGGCGCCTCCCGCAGCGTCCGGACACAATCGGCAAGCCCACTGCATCAGGTTGCACAGGCCGCGATGCTCGACCATCACGCCCTTGGGCGTGCCGGTGGAGCCGGAGGTATACATCACATAGGCCAGGTTGGCGGCGCTCAGGCCGGGAACCAACGGGTTGCCGGTCGGTGCGTGGCTCCAGGCACAACGGTCGAAGTCGATGACCGGGAGCGAGACTTCACCCAATAACTCGCGCGTAGCCGCGTGTACCAGCAGCGCTACGGGTTGACTGTCTTTGAGCATGTAGGCCAGGCGTTCGCTTGGAAAGCCCGGGTCCAGCGGCACATAGGCGCCACCGGCCTTGAGAATCGCCAGCAAGCCCACGACCAGTTCCAACCCGCGCTCGACGCACAACGCTACCCGCGAATCCGCTTGCACCCCACGCTCGCGCAGGTGAAAAGCCAATTGGTTGGCGCGCTCGTTGAGCTCGCGGTAGGTCAGTTGGCCGGCATCGGCCTGCACCGCAATGGCCTGCGGGGTGTGTCGCGCATGGGCTTCAAACAACCCTTGCAGGGTGGCAGTCGTGGGGTAGTCGACGTGACCGGGGTTGAACTCCACCAACAGCTTGCGCAACTCGCTGGCGGGTAACACCGGCACCTCGCTCAAAAGCGTTTGCGGGGCGTGCTCAAGTGCCTGCGCCAGCCCGTTCAATACGGTGTCGAGATAGTCCAGCAAACGCTCGGCACCGACCTCGCGTGGCGCCATCGCCTTGAGCTGAAAACCGCTCGCGGTATCGTCCACGCTGATCATCAGCGGATAACTGACGATGTCTTCACTGCTGACCAGGGCGACGCCCGGCACCAGGTCAAAGTCCATGTCGCCAGGGGTATGCCGATAGTTGAGCAGGCTGTTGAATAGCGGCGTCACGCTGCTGCAACGTTGCGCCAACGCCAGGGACGCTTGCTCGTGAACGAGCAAGGCGCTCAGTTGCGCATGGGTGTCGCCCAACGCCTCGACCACGGTCTTGCCGGCCAGGCAGGCCCGCAACGGCAAGGTATTGATAAACATACCCAGTGCACGGTCAGCGCCCTCGCCCGCCTGCAAGCGGCCCAGCAGCACCGTACCGAACACCACGTCATCGCGGCCGGATACGCAACCCAGCACCTGGGCCCACGCCAAGTGGAACAGGCTCGCGGCGCTCACACCCAGCGCACTGGCCTGCGCCCGCAAACGCCGGTTGAGGGGGTCCGTCACCGAGCGTTCGAAGGCTTCGATTTCAGTGCGGTCCAGCTGATGTTCCTGTAGACCGAACGCCAGGGTCGGCTCGCTGACATCCGCCAACCGCTCGCGAAAAAACGCCTCGTGAGCGGCCTGCTGCGCCGCACAGCGACTCTGTGCCACGACATTGCGATAAGGCACCGGCGGCGCAAGCTGCGCCTGTTGCCCGAGCATGTGGGCGCGGATTTCGTTGGCCAGGACCGTCATCGAGGTAGCGTCATTGACCAGGTGATGGAAGCGTAACCTCGCCATCCAGCCTTGCTGCCGAGGGTCTTCGGCATACTCCAGGGCCATCAGCGGCGCCTGGCGCAAGTCCAGGGGCTCACACTGTTCACGCAGTGGTTCGACGCGCAAGTGAGCCTGGCGCCACACCACTTGCATCGGCTGCTCAAGGGCCTCCCACACCAGGCTGGTGCGCAGGATGTCGTGGCGGTCGATCACCTGTTGCAGGGCCTGGGCAAACGCGTCCAATTGCTCGCGCCGGGCAAAGCTGAATATCGCGTGTTGCTGGTAGGGGTCGTGTTCGTCGGTGATGTGGTGGTACAGCAAGCCTTCCTGCAGCGGCGCCAGCGGGTAGATTTCCTGCACATTGGCGGCGCCTCCCGGAATACCGGCAACGATGCGCTCCAGACTCGCCTGGTCCAGCTCGGCCAGCGCGAGCATGTCCGGGGTGATCTGGGTGCAGTGCGCTGCAATCCGGTTGGCCGGAACCTCGCTGTCACTGCCGGCAGTCGCCGCCGCCAGTGCGGCCAGGGTCGGCTGGCCGAACAGCACCTGCACATCGGCCCGCAACCCGGCCTGGCGCATGCGCTGCACCAGTTGCACCGCCAGCAATGAATGCCCGCCCAGTTCGAAAAAGTGGTCGTGACGCCCGACCTGTTGCACGTGCAAAAGGTCGGCCCAGATCTGCGCCAGGGTGGTTTCGACACCCTCATGCGGCGCCTCGAACGCGCGCGTGATGAAAGCAGCCTGGGTCGGCGCAGGCAGCGCTTTACGGTCGAGCTTGCCATTGGCGGTCAGGGGCAACCCGTCGAGCTTCACGTAGGCCGCGGGCAGCATGTAGTCAGGCAGCGACCCTTTCAGATGCGCGCGCAACGCGTCGATATCGACCGGATGCCGCGCAACGAACCACGCCAGCAATTGCCCCTCGCGATACAGCACCACCGCGTCCTGAACCGCCGGATGCATGGCCAGGGCAGATTCGATTTCCCCCAGTTCAATACGCACGCCACGGATTTTCACCTGGTCGTCGTTGCGCCCCAGGTATTCAAGGTTGCCATCAGGCAACCAGCGCGCCAGGTCGCCGGTGCGGTAGAGGCGACCCTCGTCGAAAGGGTTATCGAGAAAGCGCTCGGCACTCAGTTCGGGACGGTTCAGATAGCCACGCGCCACGCCTTTACCGCCAACGTACAACTCCCCCGTCGCGCCGACGGGCACCTGGCGCTGTTGCGCATCGAGCAAGTACACGCGGGCATTGGCAATCGGCCCGCCGATATGCAGCGACCGGCCCACTTCGACACGCCCGCTGGTGGCGACCACCGTGGCTTCAGTGGGGCCATAGTTGTTGACCACCTCGAAGGTTTGCGCTCGGCTGTACGTGCGCAGACGGTCGCCACCAATCAACAGGGTGCGCAGGGTCGGGTGTTCCAGCTGCTGGCTGAAGGCGTACTCGGCCACCGGCGTGGGCAGGAAGCATACGTCCAGAGGTTGCGCACGCCACCAGTCGAGCAAGGCATCAATGTCTTCAGCCCCTTCCTGGGGCGGTGGCAGGTGCAGCGTCGCGCCCACACACAGCGCCGGCCAGACCTCCCAGGCCATCGCGTCAAAACCGAACCCGGCCACGCTGGCGGTGTGGCTGCCGGCCCGTAGCTTGAACGCCTGGCAATGCCAGTCCACCAGGTTGGACAGGGTGTGATGCTCGACCATCACGCCCTTGGGCAACCCCGTGGAACCGGAGGTGTAGATCACATAGGCCAGGTTCGACGCGCCGGCCGCCCCCCGCGGGTTGTCGCCCAAGTGCACCGTCGGCCGATCAAGCAACAGAACCGGCACGTCCAGGGCTGGCAGCCGATGCAGCAGAGCGTGCTGGGTCAGCACGGCCACCGGGGCACTGTCCTGCAACAGGTAGTTCAGACGCTCGGCGGGATGGGCCGGGTCTATCGGCACATAGCAGGCGCCGGACTTGAGGATCGCCAGCAGCCCCACCAAGGTATCCAGGCCACGTCGGGCCACGATCGCCACGCGATCATCCGGCTCCACACCGTGCGCCAACAGTTGATGGGCCAAGGCATTGGCCTGCTGGTTGAGCTGCTGGTAGCTCAGTTGCCGCCCTTGGCACACCGCCGCGACGGCCTGGGGCGTAAGTGCCACCTGGGCTTCGATACGCCGGTGCAGGTTCTGCGGCGTGGTATTGGGCTGCGCGGTGGCATTCCAGCGTTGCAGCTGTGCCTGTTCGGCCGGCGTCACCAATGAGAACTGCGCGAGCGTCAACTCGGTGTTTTCCAGCCCCTGTTCCAGCAGCCAGGTGAAGCGCTGCGCCAACGCCTGTACCTCGTCGTGCTGGAAGTACGCCTCGTTGTAGACGCAATGCAGGCACGCCGTGTCCTGGTAGCGGTTGCTGCGCAGATGAATGGCGATCGGCAACGGTTCGTGATGGTTGGAGACCTTGATCGCCCGGGCCTGGACCTGGCCATAGCGCAGGTCATGGTCGTCCTGTTCGAAGGACACCGACAGGTCGAACAACTGGCCGCGATCGGTGCGGCGCAGGCCCAGTTCGCGGTTCATTTCACTCAAGGGGAAACGCTGGTGGCGAAAATCCCGCTTGAGCTGATCGCGCACACCGCGCACCAGTGCGCTGAACGGCAACTGCTCACTGAACTGAAAACGCACCGCACTCACCTGGGTGAACAAGCCCACCGTGGAACGAAACCGTGCGTTGGAACGATTAAGAATCGGCAGCCCCACCACCCAGTCATCACGCTGATGGGTGCGGGTGAAATACACATATAACGCCGCCAGCAACACGTGAAACGCCGAGGCCTGGTAATGGTTGGCCACGCGTTCCATACGATCGAGCAGCGACACCGGGAAGGGTTGCAGCAGGGTGTTGCTCGGTGACGGGGTATTCAACCGGGGGGTGAGCAGCGGCTCGGGCAGCAGTTGGTATTTGTCCAGCCAGTAGTCCCGGTCACGGGCGTAGCGAGCGGATTGATGGTAGTGCAGGTCAGCCTCGATGAAGTCGATATAGGACGGCGCTCGCAGCTCAGGTGACCGGCCGTGCTGCAGGTCGGTGTACAGCCGAGCCAGGGATTGCAGCATCTGGCCAAAGCCCCAACCGTCGAGAATCAGGTGATGCGCCTGAGTGCCCAGGCGATAGTGATCATCGTCCAGCTTGACCAAAAAAAAGCGAAACAGCGGCTCGCCGGTCATGGCGTAGGGCCGAGACATCGTGGCCTGCATCAGGGCCTGGGTCGCCGCCTTGGGGTCGGGCAGCGCAGAGAAGTCATGCAGCGTCACTTCGGTCGTCAAGGCGGTGGCGAAGGTTTGCCGGGGCAAGCCATTGCCATTGCTGTGCAGTTGCGTACGCAACGCATCGTGCTTGGCCACCAGCAACTCGACGGCACGCTGGATCAAACCCGGCACCACCGGGCCTGCAAAATCGACATAACCGCCGATGTTGTACAGCGGCGAGTCGCCCACCCGCAGCTGGTCGAGCCAGATGTCTTGTTGGGCGGCGGTGAGGGGGTAACTGACCGGCAGGCTGTCGAGATACTTCATAAGATCCTTCTCATGGGGTCAACACTGGCCGCGCAGGAAGTCCATTACGACGAATTGTCCGGATTGGAGCACGCAGGGCCGGGCACGTCTGTCACCCCAAACCCGGACATTCCTGCACGCCAACGGACCTCGCTGATGGTTCATTACTGAAACGATTAAAGCTCTGTAGGACATTGGCTATATCCGGCCGATGTCACTTGTCTAAAATTTCTATTTAAAATTAATATTTCACTTAAATATCAAGTAGTTAAATAACTCTAAAAATCACCTCCGGCTTTTTTCTGTCGGAATACACCTTCAGAAACGTCGAATTAATGACACCGTTTTTATGGCAGGTTGTGTCCCTCGTTTCCGCTACATACGTAGGACAATTCGCTATGGCTAAATAAAATCTCGAACTCCGAGCTGCGTTCAATGAGTACGGCACGTCCCTCCAGACCCGGGGCGTCCGTTGACGGTTTTCGACATCAAGGATGAGATGGCTATGAGTCTGCCCCGTAGTATTGGCAACACGGAAAACCCGCATTTCTATGCTGAATTGGGTGAGTTGATTTCCAACAGCGGCCACACGAACTTCGCCGCCAACATGCTGCACCTGTTGGACAAGTGGGTACCGATTCACATGGTAGACCTGAGTGAATGGACCCTCGATGAACTGCGCGACAACGTGCTGGATATCACGTTGCTGGGCAGCGCCGGCCTGCAACAAAACCTGTGCGCGCCCCAGCCCTTGCAGCCGCTCAAGGATCATCCGCTGCTACGCGAGATGCTGCGCATGCAAGACCCGCTGCTGATCCAGTTGAAGGCCAAGGCCGACAGCACTCATCCGCTGGGCACCTCGCACCAGTGCAACCTGGTATCGCGCCAGGGCAATCGGCGCTGCGTGATTTCACTGTATCGCCAAGCGACCCAGCGTGGATTTTCCCTGGCCGAATTGTCGTTTCTCAAGAGTCTGTCAGACACCTTGCTACCGCTGATGGAGCGGCATGCGCAACTCCTGCGCCAGGCACCCGACACCGAGGCCGAGCCGAGCCACAACCTGATGGAGCAGTCACAGTTGCAGCGTGAGTTCTACAAGCGCTTGTCGCTCAGTGACATCACCCTCTCCGCCCGGGAGCAGGAAGTCTGCCTTGGCCTGTTGACCGGCGGCACCGTGCCGCAAATGGCGGAAAAACTCAGCGTGAAAAACAGCTCGATCGAAACGTACCTCAAGCGTGCCGCCGCCAAGTTGGGCGTCAGTGGCCGCCATGGCCTGGCCAAATGGATGGTTGGCGCCTGATGAGCTGATGGACTTTCGCCGCGCTGGGCATGGCGCGTGAAGCGTCAACGCAAACCCAACTGCCGCAACCGGTATTCCCCCGGAGTCAGCTGTGCGTAACGAAGGAAAAACCGGCTGAAATAGGCCGGGTCCTTGAACCCCAACTGGTAGCAGATTTCATTGGCGGAGCTGCCGGTAAACAGCAACAGGCGCTTGGCTTCCTGCATCAGGCGCTCCAGGATCAGGCGCTTGGACGGCAGGTCGGCCAGGCGCCGACAGACCTCATTGAGGCGCGCTTCGGTGACGCCGATCCCCTCGGCGTAACGCGCCAACGGCCAGTGCTCCAAATAGTGGGCTTCGATCAGTTCGTTGAAGCGATGGAAGATGCGCAGATCCTCATGCCGCGTCGGGCGCGCCGGCAGCGAGTGGGCGCACAGGCGCAGCAGGCGAATCATGATCAGGCGGGTCAGGCTATCCAGCGCGGCGGCGCGCCCTGCCCATTCGGCGTTGATTTCGCTGCTCAAGGCTTCAAACAGTTGATCCAGCCCTTGGGCATCCTCCGTCAACGTGACGCAGGCGGCACCTGAAGCCAGGCTGGGGTCGGCTTCCATCAAGGCCCAGACCAATTGCTGGCGCACCGTCAACACATGCCCATCGGCATCGGCTTCAGTGACAAAGGCATGGGGCACCGTGGGCGGCGTGAGGAAAAACATCGGCCCCGACTCGACGTACTGACGGTCATCCAGATACACCCGCACCGCGCCACTTTTCACGTAATGCACCTGGAAAAACCGGTCATGCCGATGCACAGGCATGTTGCGCCCGAAAAATCCCGCCAGGTTGGCGAGCTTGTCGTAATGCACCTCGGCATCGCTGTAACGCTGGTCGTAGACCTGCCCGATATTGATATTGGGAATCGGCTTCACGCTGCTCTCTTCTTGTTATTGAGCGGTCACTGGATTTTGCCACGCTTGACGGTAGTTAACATATTAATTATAACGTTAACAAATTAACGAACGACCAATGCAGCCGTCGCCACCGTCAGGAGAAACGCATGAGCCGTACCCTGCATGATGTTGCCAGCGGCACCCTGTTCGGCGTTGCGCTGAACTACCAGGGCCTGCTGGACCAGCATCTCGCCGCCTTCGAACAGGCGCCCTACCAGAAGCCGCCGTCCAAGCCGGTGCTATTCATCAAAACCCCCAATACGCGCAATGAGCACGACGGTGTCGTCCTGCACCCCGCAGGAGAGCGCCTGCAACCGGGGCCTGCGCTGGGTGTGGTGATCGGCCGACCTGCCAGCCGCGTCAGCCTGGAAAACGCCATGACCCATGTGGCCGGGTATGTGGTGGTCAATGAGTTCAGCTTGCCGGAAGACAGTTACTACCGCCCTGCCGTCAAAGCCAAATGCCGCGATGGCTTCTGTGCCTTGGGGCCGCAGGTGGTGCCACGGGATCAAATCGCCAACCCCAATCAGTTGAGTCTCAAACTCTGGGTCAACGGTGAGCTGCGCCAGGAAAACTCCACGTCCAACTGGGTGCGGGACATTGCGCAATTGATCGCCGAGATCAGCGAGTTCATGACCCTGCACCCGGGCGATGTGCTGATCACCGGCACCCCGCAAGGCCGTGTGGATGTGCAGCCAGGCGACCGGGTTGAAGTCGAGATCGAGGGCGTGGGCCACCTGGTCAGCCATGTCCAAGCGGAGAATCAAGCATGAGACACGCCCGCATCCGCTTTGAAGGTCAAACCCAAGCCGTCCAGGTCGAGGCCGATAACAGCGTGCGCCTGAACGATGGCCGCCGGGTCGCGGAAGATCAGGTGCAATGGCTGCCGCCGGCTACCGGCACCATGTTCGCCCTCGGCTTGAACTACGCCGACCACGCCGCCGAGCTGGCCTTCAAGCCGCCGACCGAACCCCTGGTATTCATCAAGTCCGTGGGCACCTACACCGGCCATCGTGAGGTCACCTGGCGCCCGGACAACATCGCCTACATGCACTACGAGTGCGAGCTGGTAGCGGTCATCGGCAAGACCGCGCGCAACGTCAAGCGCGCCGACGCCCTGGACTATCTCGCGGGCTACACGGTGTGCAACGACTATGCGATCCGCGACTACCTGGAAAACTACTACCGCCCCAACCTGCGCGTGAAAAACCGCGACGCCACCACGCCGGTCGGCCCGTGGATCGTCGATGTGGCCGACGTGCCCGACCCCGGCAACCTGACCCTGCGCACCTGGATCAACGGTGAACTGCGCCAGACCGGCAATACCCGCGACATGATTTTCGATATTCCCTACCTGATCGAATACCTGTCCAGCTTCATGACCCTGCAGCCCGGCGACATGATCGCCACCGGCACGCCCGAGGGCCTGGCCGACGTAGTGCCAGGTGATGAAGTGGTGGTGGAAGTCGAAGGCGTAGGCCGCCTGGTCAACCGAATTGTCAACGAGGCGGACTTTTTCTCCGCCCGGAAAGAGGCGTGAACCGCATGATCAAACATTGGATTAACGGCCGTGAGGTCGAAAGCAAAGACACCTTCATCAACTACAACCCGGCCACCGGCGAGGCCATTGGCGAAGTCGCCAGTGGCGGGGCCGCAGAGGTCGCCCAAGCGGTGGCGGCCGCCAAAGAGGCGTTCCCCAAGTGGGCCAACACCCCGGCCAAGGAGCGCGCCCGGTTGATGCGCAAGCTCGGCGAATTGATCGAGCAGAACGTGCCGCGCCTGGCCGAGCTGGAAACCCTCGACACCGGCCTGCCGATCCACCAGACCCGGAACGTGCTGATCCCACGCGCTTCGCATAACTTCGACTTCTTCGCCGAAGTCTGCACACGCATGGACGGCCACAGCTACCCCGTCGACGATCAGATGCTCAATTACACCCTGTACCAGCCGGTGGGCGTGTGCGGGCTGGTGTCGCCGTGGAACGTGCCGTTCATGACCGCCACTTGGAAGACCGCACCGTGTCTGGCGCTGGGCAATACGGCGGTGTTGAAGATGTCGGAGCTGTCACCGCTGACCGCCAATGAACTCGGGCGCCTGGCGGTGGAAGCCGGGATTCCCAACGGGGTGCTCAATGTGATCCAGGGTTATGGCGCGACTGCCGGCGATGCGCTGGTGCGCCACCCGGACGTGCGCGCGATTTCCTTTACCGGGGGCACCGCCACCGGCAAGAAAATCATGCAGACCGCCGGCCTGAAAAAGTACTCCATGGAGCTGGGCGGCAAGTCGCCGGTACTGATCTTTGAAGATGCCGACCTTGAACGTGCCCTCGACGCCGCGCTCTTCACCATCTTTTCCCTGAACGGCGAACGTTGCACCGCCGGCAGCCGGATCTTTATCCAGGAAAGCGTCTACCCGCAATTCGTCGCCGAATTTGCCGCTCGTGCCAAGCGCTTGATCGTCGGTGACCCACAAGACCCGAAGACCCAGGTCGGCTCGATGATCACCCAGGCGCATTATGACAAGGTCACCGGCTACATCCGGATCGGCCTCGAAGAAGGCGCCACCCTGCTCGCCGGAGGCCTGGAGCGTCCGGCCAACTTGCCTGCGCATTTGAGCAAAGGCCAGTTTATCCAGCCGACCGTCTTTGCCGATGTGCACAACAAGATGCGCATCGCCCAGGAAGAAATCTTCGGCCCGGTGGTGTGCCTGATTCCCTTCAAGGATGAGGCCGAGGCGCTGCAACTGGCCAACGATACCGAATACGGCCTGGCCTCTTACATCTGGACCCAGGATATCGGCAAGGCTCATCGCCTGGCGCACGGAATCGAGGCCGGCATGGTATTTATCAACAGCCAGAATGTGCGGGACCTGCGCCAGCCGTTCGGCGGGGTCAAAGGCTCCGGCACCGGCCGCGAAGGCGGCCAGTACAGCTTTGAAGTGTTTGCCGAAATCAAGAACGTGTGCATTTCCATGGGCAGCCATCACATCCCGCGTTGGGGCGTATGACCACCGACGTTTGCACTCCAACAAGAATAATGACTCAGGAGAATCATCATGGGCGAAGTGGTTCTGGCAGCGAAAATCTGCCACGTACCGTCGATGTACCTGTCGGAACTGCCCGGCAAACATCATGGCTGTCGCGAAGCGGCGATTGCCGGCCATAAGGAAATCGGCCGTCGCGCTCGAGCATTGGGCGCCGACACCGCCGTGGTATTCGACGTGCACTGGCTGGTCAACAGTGGGTATCACGTCAACTGCGGCGCACAGTTCCAGGGGACCTACACCAGCAACGAGCTGCCGCACTTCATCAAGAACATGGACTACGCCTACCCCGGCTGCCCTGAGCTGGGAGAGCTGATCGCCGCCGAGGCCAACCTGGCCGGTGTGCGCAGCATGGCCCATAACATCCCCAGCCTGGAACTGGAATACGGCACGCTGGTGCCCATGCGCTACATGCACATGGACGTGCCGGAGGCTGAAAAACTCCAGGTCATTTCCATCGCCGCCTGGTGCGCCTGGCATCGCCTGGAGGACAGCTTCACGTTCGGCGCCGCCGTGCGCCGAGCCATCGAAAAGAGTGACCGCAAGGTCCTGGTGCTGGCCTCCGGCTCGCTGTCGCACCGTTTCTCGGACGACCGCGAGGCCGAAGCGAATATCCACAACTGGACCCGCGAATTCGACAAGCAGATGGACCTGCATGTCGTGGAAATGTGGAAGCAAGGCCGCTTCAAGGAGTTCTGCGCGATGTTGCCCGATTACGCCGAACACTGCTTCGGCGAAGGCAAGATGCACGACACCGCCATGCTCCTGGGCCTGCTGGGCGGACCGGAATATGCCCAGCCCGCCGAGATCATCACGCCGCCGTTCGGCAGCTCGGGCACCGGCCAGATCAACGCGATTTTCCCGCTGTAAACCTGGGAGCAAGCCATGCCGCACTTTATCGCCGAGTACACCGACAACCTCGAACAACAGGCAGACCTGCCCGGCCTGTTTGAAAAAGTCCATCGCGTGCTGGGAGACAGTGGCGTGTTTCCCCTCGGCGGTATCCGCAGCCGGGGTGTGCGCCTGGACACCTGGCGCATGGCCGATGGCAAGCACGACTACGCCTTTGTGCACATGACGCTCAAGGTTGGCCACGGCCGCGACTTGGCCACGCGCCAGGCGGTGGCCGAGGCGGTCTTTGCGCTGATCACCGCGCACTTCGCCGAGCTGCAGGCGCAGCGCTTGCTGGCGCTGTCGTTCGAGATGGTCGAGCTGCACCCACAGCTCAACTTCAAGCAGAACAACGTGCATGCGTTCCTGAACAACCCGGCGAACTGAAACGGACGCAGTCCTTGCAGGAGCGAGCTTGCTCGCGAAGATCCCACAAGCACCGTGGGTAACCAGGGGTACTGCGTTTTGTTGAGGTTTTTCGCGAGCAAGCTCGCTCCTACAAATAAAAAGTACAACATCATGAGCACAGCCCATTCCACTGCCAGCCGCGTACTGGCCGAGCACGACCGCACCCATCGTTTAGTCACCTGGCGCCTGATGCCGCTGTTGCTGGTGTGTTACCTGTTCGCCCATCTGGACCGCATCAACATCGGTTTTGCCAAGATGCAGATGAGCAGCGACCTGCACTTCAGCGATACGGTCTATGGCTTCGGCGCCGGGCTGTTCTTTATCGCCTACGCGCTATTCGGCGTGCCGAGCAACATGGCACTGGACAGGGTTGGCCCGAGGCGCTGGATCGCCAGCCTGATGATCGTGTGGGGGCTTTTGTCCACCGGCATGTTGTGGGTCGAGAGTGCTCGTGGCTTCTATGTGCTGCGTTTTCTGCTGGGGGTGGCCGAGGCAGGGTTTTTCCCGGGCATCCTGGTGTTTCTCAACCGCTGGTATCCGGCGCGCCGTCGCGCTCAGGTCACCGCGCTGTTTGCGATTGCGGTGCCCATGGCCGGAGTCCTGGGTGGGCCGATTTCCGGTGCCATCCTGGAAAATTTCCACGACGTAGGCAGCCTGCGCGGCTGGCAGTGGATGTTCCTGATCGAAGGCGCGCCGGTGGTGCTCCTCGGGCTGGTGGTACTCAAGTGGTTGCCGGAGGGTTTCGATTCGGTGGACTGGCTGACGCTCGAGCAAAAACAACAACTGCGTGCCCAACTCAGCAGCGAAGAACAGCGCAAGACCATCACCTCATTCGGCGGCATCCTGCGTGACCGGCAAGTGTGGCTGCTGGTGGCGGTGTATTTTGCGGTGATGCTCGCGGTGAACACCCTCGCGTTCTGGATGCCCACCCTGATCCACGGCGCCGGTATTGGCCGCGACAGCCAGGTCGGCTTGTTGAGTGCCGTGCCGTATCTGGCGGGCTGCTGTTTCATGATCGGCTGCGGGCGGTCTTCCGACCGTCATCGCGAGCGCCGCTGGCACCTGTGCATACCGCTGCTGATGGCCGCCGTCGGCATTGCCGTCGCCGGCCTGGCGCCGGGCAACCCGTTACTGGTGATGGGTGGGTTGGTGGTGGCCGGCATGGGCGCCAGTGCGGCCCTGCCGATGTTCTGGCAGTTGCCGCCGGCGTTTCTGTCCAACACCACCCAGGCGGCCGGCATTGCCATGATCAGCTCGTTCGGCAGCATCGCCGCGTTCCTCGCGCCCTACCTGATCGGCTGGATGCGCGACGCCACCCAGAGCGCCAGCCTGGCCCTGTATGGACTCGCCCTGTTTATCGCCTTCGGCGGCCTGCTGGTGCTGCGCACCCACGCCGCCATCGTCAACCCACACTAGAGACCGTTGCCATGCTCGACTCCCAGCAAATCCTCGAGGCGGCCAACCGCCTGGACCAAGCCGAACGCAGCCGTGAACAGCTACGCCAGTTTTCCCTCGACTACCCGGGCATCACGATCGAGGATGCCTACGCGATCCAGCGCGCCTGGGTCGCGCAGAAGATCAAGGACGGGCGCACCTTGAAGGGTCACAAGATCGGCCTGACTTCGCGCGCCATGCAGGTCTCGTCGAACATCACCGAGCCCGACTACGGTGTGCTGCTCGATGACATGTTTTTCGACGAAGGCAGTGACATCCCCTTCGAACGCTTCATCGTGCCGCGGGTGGAGGTCGAACTGGCATTCATCCTCGGCAAGCCCCTAAAAGGCCCGAACTGCACGGTGTTCGATGTACTCGACGCCACCGAGTGGGTGATCCCGGCCCTGGAGATCATCGACGCACGCATCCAGCAGGTCGACCCCCACACCCACACGACCCGCAAGGTGTTCGACACCATTTCCGACAACGCCGCGAATGCCGGTGTGGTACTTGGCGGCCGCGCCGTGCGCCCCACAGAGATCGACCTGCGCAAGGTGCCGGCGGTGCTGTACCGCAATGGCGTGATCGAGGAGTCCGGCGTATCGGCGGCGGTGCTCAACCACCCGGCCAAGGGGGTGGCGTGGCTGGCCAACAAACTGGCGCCGTACGACGTCACGCTGCTGCCGGGGCAAGTCATCCTGGGGGGCTCCTTTACCCGGCCGGTGGCGGCCAACCCTGGCGATACCTTTCATGTCGACTACGACCTGCTCGGGTCGATTGCCTGCCGTTTCGTCTGAGCCCTGGAGGATTGCCATGGACATGCCCGTCAACCGCTTCAAACACCGCTTGCTCAACGGCGAAGTACAGATCGGCCTGTGGCTCGGCCTCGCCGACGCCTACTGTGCGGAACTGGCCGCCAACGCCGGTTTCGACTGGCTGTTGATCGACGGCGAACACGCGCCCAACCCCTTGCAGGGCATGCTCGGCCAGTTGCAGGCCGTGGCGCCCTACCCTGGCCAGGCGTTGATTCGCCCGGTGATCGGTGACAGCGCGCTGATCAAGCAGCTACTGGATATCGGCGCCCAGACGTTACTGGTGCCGATGGTGGAAAGTGCCGCCCAGGCCCGGGAACTGGTACGCGCCATGCGCTACCCGCCTCATGGTATTCGCGGGGTCGGCAGTGCCTTGGCCCGGGCGTCACGCTGGAACAGCATCCCCGACTACCTCGACAAAGCCGATGAGCAAATGTGCCTGTTGGTGCAGATCGAAAACCGCGAGGGCCTGGCCAATCTGGACGCGATTGCCGCCGTCGACGGAGTCGACGGTGTCTTTATCGGCCCGGCGGACTTGAGCGCCTCGATGGGGCATCGGGGCAATCCTGGGCACCCTGAGGTGCAGGCGGCGATCGAAGACGCCATCGTCCGCATCGTGCAGGCGGGTAAAGCGGCGGGGATTCTCAGTGCCGATGAACGCCTGGCGCGACGCTATATCGAACTGGGCGCTACGTTTGTGGCGGTGGGGGTGGATACCACGGTGTTGATGCGCGGGTTGCAGGCGTTGGCCGGAAAATTCAAAAGCATTCCAGCGGTCGCAACGCTTGGCGGGGTGTACTGATAATCCCGTGTGGGAGGGGCGGTGCGACGACTCGACTTGCTCCCGACAGCAGTGTGTCAGGCACCGGGTGCTTGGCTGAACTACCGCCATCGGGAGCAAGCCCCCTCCCACATTTTGCTTCTCAGTGGGAGGGGCAATGATTCAGCGCTTGAGGTTGATGTTCTTCAAGTCTTCCAGCAGCCCCAACAGGGCCTCGAACTTCTCTTCGCCCAACTGATCCTGCAAGCGCTGATAGTTGGCCTCCATGCACTGGCTCATGGACTCGAAACTCGCTTTGCCCTTGTCGGCCAGCGTCACCAGTACGCGGCGCTGGTCCTGCTCGGCTTTGCGCCGGTGCACCATGCCGGCGGCTTCCATGCGCACCAGCACGCCGGTCATGCTCGGCTTGAGGATGCAGGCCAGTTCCGCCAACTGGTAAATCTCCAGCTCACCATATTGCTCAAGGATGCGGATGATCCGCCATTGCTGTTCGGTCAGGCCGTGCTCATTCAAGGACGGGCGGAAGAAACTCATTGCGGCTTCGCGGGCTTGCAGCAGGGTCAAGGTCAGGGACTGGCGAGGTTTGGACATAGGGATCAGGGTCACGAGGTATTTAGTTAATAATTTAACGAAACTCTAGCATTCCCTGCCGACGAGCGCGCTATAACTTGTTGATCGCACCGCCCATGGCGCTCTGAATCAAATGCCTGGGCACGCAGCGTCAAGACTTCCATCCCGTCTGGGGCCCTAATGGAGGCATCCGCTTTAGAGCCTTCCTTCACTTTTTCAGGCTACGCCATGATCAACATCGAAACCCCGACGTATTACACCGCGACCAAGAAATACAACCTCAGCTTCCCCACCCTGGAACAGGATATCGACGCCGATGTGGTGGTGATCGGCGGGGGTTTCTCCGGCATCAACACGGCCCTGGAACTGGCGGAAAAAGGCATCACCAACATCGTCGTGCTGGAGGCACGCTACCTGGGCTTCGGCGGCACTGGCCGCAACGGCGGGCAGATCATGGCCGGCATCGGCCACGACCTGGAGAAGATCAAAAAGGATGTCGGCGAAGACGGCCTGCGCCAAGTGTTCGAGATCAGCGACCTGGGTGCCGACATCATCAAGAACCGTATCGCCAAGTACAACATCGATGCGGATTTCTGCCACGGCTACGGCTACATGGGCTTCAACGCCCGCCAGGAAAAAACCCTGCGCGCCTGGGAAAAAGACTTCAAGTCGATCAACAGCCAACACGAGATCCGCTTTCTCGGCGGCAGCGATGTGCAACAGATCATCGGCTCCACCGCCTACACGAGCGCCCTGCTGCACATGGGCGGCGGGCATGTGCACTCGCTGAACCTGCTGCTGGGCGAAGCCACCGCCCTGGCCGGCCATGGTGTACGGATTTTCGAGAACAGCCCGGCGCTGGAAGTCCGCTATGGCGAGCGCATCACCGTGCGCACCGGGCGCGGTTCGGTGCGCGCCAGCAAGTTGCTGTGGGCCTGCGACAGTTTCCTCAACAAGCTGGAACCGGAGCTGCATCGCTCGACCATCAACACCTACGCGTTCCAGATGATGACCGAGCCGTTGTCCGAAGAGTTGATCCAGCGCATCAGCCCGATTCGCGGGGCCTACAGCGACATTCGGCCGGTGATCGACTACTACCGCGTGACCAACGAGAACCGCCTGCTGTTCGGCGCCGCCACCCCGCTGGTGGAGCATATTCCCGGCGACCTCAAGGCCTGGAACCGGCAGCTGATGCTGAAGATTTTCCCCTACCTCAAGGACGTGAAAATCGACCTGGCCTGGGGCGGCCCGATGGCGTGCAGCCCCAACCTGTTCCCGCAGATCGGCACCCTGCCGGGGCGCAGCAATGCGTTTTTCGTGCAGGGCTACTCAGGCTTTGGCGTAACGCCCAGCCACATCATCTGCAAGGTTTTGGCCGAAGGCATGAGCGAAGGCTCGGCGCGCTATGACCTGGTCAGTTCCATTCATCGCCCCACCATCATCGGCAAGGACGCTATCCGCCCATTGCTGCTGACGGCGGGCAAATCCTGGCACCAACTTTCCGGTTACTGGAACGGGCGCCGCTAATCCCCCTTTTTACTCATCAGGAGCAACTGCCATGACCCTTACCACCCTCAAACACGACGTCCAGCTATCGGCACTCGACGCCTGGGGCAGTGTGGCCGACCTCGGCTCGCAGATTCTCGAAGACGAAGTACGCGCCTTCGGCAAGATGACATTCGGCGCGCCGACCGACCCCGTCAGCAGCGCCTATTTCGGCACGACCCAAGGCAAGTTCCGCATGATCTACCCGTTCGCCGAACAAGCCACCCTCCTGACCGGCGAGGTGATCCTGACCGATGAATCCACCGGCCAGTCGGCGCGCTACAAGGCCGGAGACAGCTGGTTCGTGACCAAGGGCACGCCGGTGTTGTGGGAAGTGGTCAGCGCGAGTTTCGTCAAACACTACTTCGCCGTCGTGTAAGGAGGCGTTGCCATGACGAGTTCTACCGATTGGATCACCGTCGGCGCGCTGGCCGACGGTTTCGCCCCGCACGCCTTTATCCTGCCGAACCTGGCCGAGCTGGCCGGCCAGACCTTCACCCTGCACTTCGCCAATGGCTGGCAGATCGAGCACCGCTTCGAGCCGGAGCGCCTGGCCTGGCATGCCGCCGATGGTCACTCCAGCGGCAGCGCGCCCTACCGCGCCACCTCGATCCGTCCAGGGCTGTACCTGGTGGATTTCATCAAGCACGAAGCCGGGCAAAGCTGGTCGATCAGCCTGGTGCTGGATGTTGCGGGAGCGTCGTTCACGGCCGTGATCGGCAGCCTGCCCAGTCCACAGCAGACCCAGGAAGGCCTTTACCATCGTGCCCTGGCCGGCAAACCGCTGACCTCGGTGCAGGTCGACTTCCTCCACGGCAGCCTCGACCGCCCCTGGCAGGACGGCCATTGCCTGCACGCACCTACCGCCGAGCTGGTGGGGCTGCGCAACCAATATCGCTACAGCCCCAGCGAAGTCTATGAGCACATCTACCTCAACGAGCGCTTCTACGCGTGGCAGTGCCTCAAAGGCGTGGAGCAAGGCCTGTGCGACACCGACCGCTGCCATTACTACAAGATCGCCGAACAGCTGTACCTGTTTGTATGGCAGGAGAAGATCGTGCCCACCCTCGGCCTGGTGCTGATTGATCTGCAACAGCACCGCAGCGACGGTAAGATTTTCGGCTATGCCGGGACGTCGTTCGATGCGCTGTCGAACTTCCCGGTCAGCTCGTACTGCCAGGTCCTCAACCGCACGGAGTACCCCCGTGAATGAGCCGCGCACGGTGCTGATCACCGGCGCCGGCAGCGGCATCGGCGCGGCCTGCGCGCGGATGTATGCCGAGGACGGCGCACGCCTGGTGCTGGTCGGCCGGCGTCGTGAGCCGCTGGAGCAGGTGGCACGCGAAACCGGTGGGCTGATCCTGGTGGGCGACGCCGCCTGCCCGGACACCTGGGACGGCTTTATCCGACAGATCCACGAGCATTACGGGCGCCTCGACGTACTGCTGGCCTGTGCAGGTGGCCATGGCCTGGGCAGCGCGACCCAGACCCGCCCCGCCGCTTGGGCAGACGCCCTGCGCAGTAACCTCGACAGCGCGTTCTACAGTGCCCGCGCCTGTTTGCCGTTGCTGCAGGCGAGCACGGGCAACATCGTGCTGATCGGCTCCATCGCCTCGTTGGCCGCAGGGCCTGAAGTGTGCGGCTACACCACGGCCAAACATGCGTTGCTCGGGCTCAACCGCTCCCTCGCGCGCGATTACGGGCCGTACGGCGTGCGGGTGAACGCGGTGTGCCCGGGCTGGGTACACACGCCCATGGCCGATGCGGAGATGCAAGCGTTGATGGACGCTTATGGCGATACCTTGCAGCAGGCCTATGCCCGCGTATGCACCGACGTCCCTTTGCGACGGGCCGCCCAGCCGGAGGAAATCGCCAAGGTGTGCCGCTTCCTGGCGTCCAGCGATGCCTCGATCATGACCGGCGCCACCGTGGTGGCCGACGGTGGTTCCAGCATCGTCGACGTTCCCACGCTGGCTTTCGCACACTTGGAGAGCGCCCATGAATGACCTGGAATTCAGCGGGCAAGTGGTGCTGGTCACCGGCGGCGCCCAAGGCATCGGGTGTGGCATCGTCGAGGCTTTTGCCCGGCGCGGCGCACGGGTGGTGATTGCCGACCGCCTGCTGGCGCAGGCCCAGGCAGTGGCCGCGACACTGTGCACGCAGGGTTATGACGTCCAAGCGCTGGGTGTGGACCTGGCGGAGGCCGAGGCGGTGCGGGACTGCGTCCAGGCGCTGCCCCGGCTGGATACCGTGGTGCACAACGCCGGGTATTTTCCATTGACCGCCCTGGAAGACATCACCCCGGCACTGCTGCAGCGCACCTTGGCGGTCAACCTGTCGGCGCTGTTCTGGCTGACCCAGGCGGCGTTGCCGATGTTCCGCGCACAAGGCCGGGGCTGTGTGCTGGTCACGTCGTCCGTTACCGGCAATCGGGTCGGCTACCCGGGGCTGAGTCATTACGCGGCGTCCAAGGCCGGGGTCAACGGTTTTATCCGCAATGCCGCGCTGGAGCTGGCACCGCTGAACGTGCGGGTCAATGGCGTGGAGCCCGGCATGATCGCCACTCCGGCGATGGGTAATCTGGGCGACACTTCGGTGACTGACAGCATCGCCCGTCGCGTGCCCCTGGGGCGCCTGGGTGTGGCGGCGGATATTGCCGGGGCCATGCTGTTCCTGGCCTCGGATCTGGCCAGCTACATCACCGGGCAGACCCTGGTGGTGGACGGTGGCTCGACCTTGCCGGAGGTCTGAAACCCGATCCAAATGTGGGAGGGGGCTTGCTCCCGATAGGGGTGGGTCAGTCAGCACATGGATTGACTGACCCACCGCCATCGGGGGCCAAGCCCCCTCCCACATTGGGAGCGGACTGGGTTTGCAGATTTATGCTCCCACCGCCTGCATCCGGCTTGATCTGAAATCCTTCGGCGACACCTCGAACTGCTTCTTGAACGATCGGCTGAAGTGCGCCGAATCGGTAAAGCCCCACTTGTAGGCAATCGAGGTGATCGACTCGCTGCGCAGGAACGGGTTGGTCAAGTCGTCCGCACTGCGCTTGAGCCGCGCCCGCTGGATATAACGGCAGACACTGTCGTCCTGTTCTTCAAACAACCGGTACAACTGGCGCACGGAAATGTTGAGCCGATTGGCCAGGCCGATCGGGCTCAGGCCCGGCTGGCTGAGTGACTCATCAATCACCTTCTGCACATAGCTGCGCAGGTTGTTGCCGTGCAGCGCCGCCACGCCTTCGCAGCACTCATCGCCCTGCTCCAGGGCCGAGCCCAGCAGCGAGACGAACGCCGCTTGCAACGCCTCGACTTCACCCCCGCCGTCTTCGCTGTCGTCCTTGCACAGTTGATCCATCAGCACGTGCAGCATGCGCCCACAGGCCTTGGTCGAGGAGATCTTGCCAAAGGCACGTGCATCACCGCCCACGTGTTTGCAGACCTCGGCGCGCGCGAGGGACAGCGAGGCATGTTCAATCAGGCCGAAGGGGGGGATTTCAATAGAGCCCACCGAATCCATCAGCAGCATCTCGCCGGGGGCCAGTTGCAGGGTCTGGCCGTTCTGGACGATTTGCGAGTAACCGCTGCGCTGGCTGACCAGGAAACACTCCTGGTCGTTATCGTGGTCGGCGTGGTGCGCCGGGCGCGTGATCAGCCCAGCATTGGTGCGCAGGATGGCCAGGCCACGCGGCAGGTTATGGATCTCGCCGATGAACAGCGAGCGGTTGAAGGCCAGTTCGGTATCGAAGTGGCCGCACGCAGCGCGCAGTTCGCTGTTCCAGCTGTCGAGTCCATCGTGTGCATGCTGTGGGATGCTCATGGGGTGTCTCCGCAATGGCTTCTTTTTGTTGTTCTGGCGCAATAGTTAACATGTTATCTATATGCGCGCAACAACAACCTGTCTGCCATTGCAGAAGCACTAATGATGCCAATCAGAGGTTCGATAACACGCGTGGCAACCCGGCCAACGTCGCGAGCAAATGCCCGCGTTGTACCGGGCTCAGGGCGATATAACGCCGAAACGCCGGCATTCGATTGACCACTTCACTGCCGCCCATATGTTCCAGCCGCACGGTCCATTGCCGGTCGCGCAGTTCAAGGCGCAAGCGCTTGAAATCCAGTGGCATCAGCGCCTGGTACAGCGCCTCGTCGGCCTGCAACCGCGCCTGCAACTCACGGCCCAGCGCCGGGTCGCCGCAGCGGCGCCGCACACGAAGACCAGTGCGGCGAATCGCGCCTCCATGCTGCACCTCAAAACTCCCAGCGCCGCCAGCCCCAGCGGGGACTTGCAGGACAAATTCGGTCATGACCAAGTGCATCAACAGCTGCGCCTCGGTGCGCTCGACGATCTCAAACGCGAAGCCGTCCACTTCGAGTGTGGCCAGCCCAAGATTGCGCCGCAAATGCGCCAGGGTCACCCCTGGCCGATAGCCGCTCGGGGCGCGGTCGGCGCGCAACAGCTCAAACAGTTTTTGCCGCAAAGTCGCCATAGCCGTCATGGAGATGCCCCGGTTCATTGCTGAATTCCTTGGCCAGCACCTCCTCCACGGAGGCCGGCTTGAAGGGGTTGACCTTCTGCACCACGAGGGTCCAGAACAATGCATACGCCGCCGTCAAGCCCAGCATCACGCCAAATGGCACATAAATGTCCGCCGGGTGCATGCCGGGCGGTGTGATAAACCACATGCCCAACAGGATGCCGATACTCGATACGATCTGCGGCAACGGAAACCATGGCGAACGGTAGGCACGCGGCAAATCCGGGCGACGAATGCGCAGGATCACCACCGATACCGTCACCAGCAGGTAGGCAAAGCTCCACGCACACACCGCCGCCAGTACCAGGTGCATGATGTTGTCGGTGTTACCGCCCAGGTACAGTGCGTGCAGGCAGGGAATCAGCATCGCCACCAGGATGCACAGCAGCGGCGTCTTGAAGCGCGGGTGCAGGTAGGTGAAGACCTTGGGCAGCGCACCGTCCACCGCCATGCCGTAGAGGATGCGCGGCACACCCGCCATCAGGGTATTGATGGTCGCCGCCCCGGCAAACAGAAAGCCGATGCCCAGCCACAGTGGGCCGACCTGCCCCATCACCTGCTCGGCAAATTTGGGAATGGCCATGGGGGTGTCCAGCAGGTGCAGGCCGGACGCCGCATCCAGCACCACGTTTTCCACTTGGCGCTTCATCGCCGCACCGTAGATGAACATGCAGGTGGCCACCCCCATCAGCCCCAGCATCATCGCACGGGGCATCACCCTGGCCGATTGGCGCAGGTCCGGCGCCAGGGGTGTGACGAACTCGCAGCCGACGAACATGAACATCGCCATGCCCACCAGTGACAGCACCGTGATCAGGTCCGTGCCCACCAATGAGGCGCCGAACCAGCCGTCCAACTGCACCGCCGGGGCGGCGATCAGGCCGAGCACGCCGAACACCATCAGGGTGGTCCACATGCCAAAGGTGAGGATGATTTCCGCACGGCCGAACGCGCTGACGCCGAAGGCATTCAGCACGCCGAAGACCATCACGAAGCCCACGCCGAGCAGCCATGAACCGCCAGCGGATTCGGCCAGGGTATTGAGGTGTTCGAAATTCACCAAGGCCATGACCCCGGAGAGGATGGTCTCGGCGGTGCCGGCGAACACATGCACGATGAGGTAGGCCGACAAGGTGCCGGTGATCGCAAAAAAACGCCCTATGCCGCAGTTGATGTAGTCGTACACCGAACCGGTGGTGGGCAGGATCGCGGCGGCTTCGGCGAAGGTGGTCGCCTGGGCCAGCATCATGACCACCGCGATCAGCATCGCCAGGGCAAACGCACTGCCGCCGATGCCGAACCCCATGGTTGCGGTGAGTATCACGGGGCTCGCCATGATCAGGCCGATGGTGCTGGCCAACGCGGTGGGAAAACCTACCGTACCCCGGTTGAGGTGCGCGGTGAGTGGGTCGTTGCTCGACATGGTGGGGCCCTCGAAAACGGTTTTTTTAATGTATCGGCACTCTGCGCCCCACCCGAGTTGCTCGTCTTGCCCCTGTGTGCCGCCGGTTTTGTTGCTCCCTGCCACGGCGCAGGGTCTGGCGGCCAGGGTCAATTCCCTGGCACGCAAATGAAAGACTTCAACACCAGGCGCTCGCCCTAATGCGCCCTCACTCTTAACCAAGATGGGGGCAATAACAATGGAGCACACCCTGAAAAATCGTCGCCTGCGCCAGGCGGTCGTGCTGGGCATCACCTTGCTGGCGGGCAAAGCCTGCGCCATCGAGTTGTACGCCGATGCCGACACCCAGGTCACCGGCAATTTCCTTGCCGTGTACGGCATGTTCAACAGCCCGAAGAACTACGACGGGCGCAGCGGCGGTTCCACCTGGCGAGAGGCTTTCATCAAGTATGGCCTGAGCGTGAACCAGAGCCTGGGCAGCTTTGGCGGGGTGTATGGCACTGCCAACCTGGTGAGTTCCGGTACCTGGGGCGACGGCGATGCCTCCGGCGTCACCACCGGCCAGGAACGCACCACCAAGTTTGACGAAGCCTTTGCCGGCTGGCGCTCCGGCGACCTGTTCCCGGCCCTGGGCAAAGACGGCGTGGACCTTTCGTTCGGCCGACAGGTCATCACCCTGGGCGACGGTTTTATCGTCAACGACGACGGGCCCAACCTGGGCAAAGGCGTGGGTGATGGTGAGTTCAACCGGGGCGGCGCCTACTACGTCGCGGCGCGCCATGCCTTCGACAAGACCGCCGTGATCCGCCTGGGCGGCAAGGAGGGCGTGCATGGCAGCCTGATGTGGATCAAATCCGATAACCCGGCCCAGGCCATGACCGAAATGGCCGCCGGCACCCTGGAATACAGCGGCGCGCCGGGCACCCTGGGGCTCACCTATCTTCACGGAATCGATGTGGATGAACGCTTCGCCAGCGATGTACAACGCCAACGCAAAGGCATGAACCTCTACAGCCTGCGCGGCACCGGCAATGCCGGTATCGAGCATGCACATTTCGCCTTCGAACTGGCCCGCCAGGACCGCCGCGACAGCCAGGAAAACGCCGGCTACGCCGAAGCCGGCTACACCTTCGCCGACCTGCCGTGGTCACCCGACCTGACGTATCGCTACGCGCGTTATTCGAAAAACTGGGACGGTATGTTCTCAGGCTTCAACCGAGGCTACGGCACCTGGGTACAAGGCGAAGTGGCGGGCAACTATTCCGGGCCGTACAACACCAATACGGCGGTGCAACACGTGGCACTCAAGGTCAAGCCGCTGGACAACGTCACCCTCGGCGCACTGTTTTTCGACTACAACACCGTCAGCACCCGTGGCCAACTCAACCTGGATGGCCGCGAGCTGGACCTGTACGCCGAGTGGGCAGTCAACGAGCACCTGATCATCACCCCCCTGCTGGGCCTGTATAAACCCAACAAGGGGGCAGAGACCGGCGGCAACCAGGTCGGTGGCAACGGCACCAATGTCTACAGTCAGTTGGTGGTCGCCGTCCCCTTCTGAACCTCCTCGGGCGCGCACGGACGCAGCGCCCGGACTTCTGCATAAGCACCTTGGTGATAGAGCAGCGGCGCACGGCCGAAGTCATCGAAAGCCACCACCTTGCCGATCATGATCCAGTGGTCGCCGCCGTCCACCTGCTGGTATTTCTCACAGTGAAAGCGTGCACTGCAATCGGCGAATACCGGCGAACCGCCCTCGCCCGGTTCGTACTCGATCAGGGCAAAACGGTCTTCACGGGGGCGCGCAAAATTATTGGACAGGTGTACCTGGTCTGCCGCCAGTACATTCACCGCGAAGTGGCTGGCCTCCTCGAACACTTCATGGCTATTGGAACGTTTGTCGATGCTCCACAGCACCAGCGGTGGGTCGAGGGACACCGAGTTGAAACTGTTGGCGGTCACGCCGACCTTGCGCCCGGAGGCGGTGGCCGCGGTGACCACGGTCACACCGGTGGCGAAGTTGCCCAGGGCACGGCGAAAGGCCCGTGGGTCGAAAAGGCAGTTGTCAGACATGCAAGACTCCCGGGCGCATCCCGTGGGGGCACCCTCATCGTTATGAGTGAAGAACGTGTCACACCATGCTCGGGTCCGGCGCAAGCCCCATCAGCTCACGACCGAGGATTTGCGCGCAGACATCGTAATCGGTGTAGGCATGGGCGCCGGTCATATGGGAATCGCGGAACAGGCGCTGCATTTCGTTGTGCTCAAACCAGGCATTACCCCCCGCCGCAGCAAACAGGCGATCGACTGCCTCAATGCACATTTTAGTTGCGTAGGCTTGGTTGGTACGCCAGAACGCCAGGGTTTCGCGGCTCGGGTAACGCTGCGCTGCGCTGTGTTCGGCATGCTCCTGCCAGGTTTTTTCAAGGAAGGCGCGGGCAGCGGCCACCTGGTGCGTGGACTCGGCCAGGCGCATCAACGCCGGGGTGGCGGCGCCCACTGCGGCACCGGTGTAGGCGCGCACGCGGTTTTTGGTTTTTTCACGGAACACCTCCAGCATGCGTTCGGCCACGCCGAGGCTGACGGTGGAAAAACCGCTGGCGAAGTACGGCCGATACGGTGCATAGAAAATCTGACTGTCGGGGTAGAGACCAAAACCTGCGGATTTGCCTTCCATCATGTCCTTGGCCTTCTGGATACGGTGTTCGGGCACCCAGGCGTTGTCGATGAGCAAGGTCTTGGTGCCGCTGCCTTTCATACCGGCGGCGTACCAGTCATCACGGATCTGGTAGTCGCTGCGCGGCAGCACCGCGAAGCAGTAATCCTGGGTGCCTTCGGCGTTCTCGCGGCGGCAGCCGACAATCGCCCACTCGCCATGGTCACAGCCACTGCTCCAGCCCATCTCGCCACTGAAATACACACCGCCCTCGCCCTCCGTCACCCGCCCGAACGGCGCGATACTGCTGCTGGCCGTGGCATCCGGGTTCTCGCCCCAGATCTCCTGCTGCAACTTCGCCGAGAACAGCGCCAACTGGTGACTGTGGGTACACAGCAAGCTCATGGCCCAGGCGGTGCTGGCGCAGCTGCCGGCGAGCAAGGCGATGCAGTCGGCGAATTCGGGCAGCGACAGCTCCAGGCCACCAAATGCCTTGGGCTGAAATGCACGGTGCAGGCCGATGCTTTTGAGCAAGACGATATTTTCATCCGGCACTTGGCGCAGTTGTTCAGCGCGCACCGCATTCGCGGCGATGGCGGGCAGGAGGGGCTTGAGGTCTTCGAGCAGTGGGTTTGGCTTTTTCATGGATGGCCCTGCTTATTATTGGAGGTCCGGCACACGCTCCGGATCGAGGAACGACGCTGGATGCAGGGCCAGTATCGACCGCATGGCCCAGGCGCAAAATGCACGTTCCACAGGCAAGGTTGTACTTTTCACAAGTTCGGCAGGCACAGGCATAAAACCTGGCAGGCACAGTCAAGCCACCTCGATAGCCGTTGGTTACCCTCGGTTTTTCTCAGTGAACTGCCAGGAATCTTTCATGAGCGATATCCCGCTGCTGCCTCAGGTCGAAGCTTTTCTGCGTCGCCGCCATGGGTTGTTCATCGACGGCATCAACGTGCCGAGCCATGCCGACCAGACACTGGCCGTGACCAATCCTGCCACCGGCCAGGTCATCGCCCAGGTTGCCGACGCGGACCTTGCGGATATCGACGCCGCCGTCAGCTCCGCCACCCGCGGCTTTGCGCGGTGGTCCCAGACCGCACCGGCGATACGCGGCAATGTGTTGCTGAAACTCGCCGACCTGCTGGAACACAACCGCGAAGAACTGGCGCAGATTGAAACCTGCCAGTCAGGCAAGATCATCCAGATTGCGCGCGCCTTCGAGGTCGACCAGGCCGCGCACTTCCTGCGTTATTACGCCGGTTGGGCCACCAAGATCAGCGGCCAGACGATCACGCCATCGCTGCCCTCCTTCAATGGCGAGCGCTACACCGCCTTCACCCTGCGCGAACCGGTGGGTGTGGTGGTGGGCATCGTGCCGTGGAATTTCTCGACCATGATCGCCATCTGGAAACTCGCTTCGGCGCTGGTGTGCGGTTGCAGCATCATCATCAAACCCAGCGAATTCACACCGCTGACCCTGCTGCGCATCGCTGAGCTGGCCATCGAAGCCGGGTTGCCGGCAGGCGTGCTCAATGTGCTGACCGGGGGTGGCCACGTCGGCAAGGGCCTGGTGGAGCACCCCGGCACCCACAAGGTGTCGTTCACCGGCTCGGTGCCCACCGGCATCGCCGTGGGCCGCAGCGCCATGGGGGCAGGCTTGACCCGCACGACCCTGGAGCTGGGCGGCAAGAACGCCGCCGGGTTCCTGCCCGATGTGGACGTGGACAAAGCGGTGGAAGGCATCATCGAGGCCGGGTTTCTGCACTCCGGGCAAATCTGCGCGGCGGCCGAACGCTTCTTCGTGCATCGCTCGCAGATCGACGTGGTACTGGAAAAACTCAGCCAGCGCCTGCGCCGCCTGACCATCGGCTCGCCCCTGGACGAACGCACCGAATTCGGCCCGGTGACCCACCGCCAGCACCAACTCAAACTGCTCGGTTACTTCACCCAGGCCCGCGCAGAGCACAACACGATCATCCATGGCGGCACCCTGCTCGATCGCCCCGGTTGCTACGTCGAACCCACGGTGATCCTGGCCAACAATATCAACGACACCCTGCTCAATGAAGAAACCTTCGGCCCTATCGCCACCTTCCTGCCCTACGACAGCGAAGACGAGCTGCTCGCCCTGATGAACAACAGCCCCTTCGGCCTCAGCGCCAGCCTGTGGACCCATGACCTGGGCAAAGCCCTGCGCATGGTACCGGCCATCCAGGCGGGCACGGTGTGGGTGAATATGCACACACTGCTCGACCCGGCGGTGCCATTCGGGGGGAATCGATCCTCGGGGGTAGGCCGCGAGTTTGGCAGTGCATTTATCGAGGATTACACCGAGCTCAAGTCGGTGATGATTCGGTATTGAGGTTCCTTCCCAGCACCTATGGCTGACCCAAATCCGGCAATCGAAGCAGACCCCTTGTGGGAGCGGCGGGTGGAAGATCGTGTGCGACATCGAGCAGTCGCCGCCTACCAGGCTCCCATAGCCAGACTGAACGGCGAAAACTCCGCGAACTGCCAGCGCAAGGCCAGTGCCGCTGGGCGACGTATCACCTGTTCCACCGTCACCGTCCATAACCGTTGTGCGCCTTCGAAGCGGGCCACTTCGGGCCCCTCCAGAATCAGCGAGGTGCGCCCGGCCAGATGCAGCACCTCTCCCGACTCGAAGTCGATGAACAACAGGCCCGCCACCGGGTTGACCTGTAGGTTGCCCAGGGTGTTGAAGAACAGGTTGCCGGCAAAGTCAGGGATGGTCAGCACGTTGCCCTCGACCCGCACAAAACCGCTGTTACCGCCCCGATGCGAAACGTCCACCGAACGCTGGCCGTCCACTTCGACGTAGCTGGCGACGAAGAAGGTGTCGGCGTTGCGGATCATCATTTGCGCCGCGTCATCCAGGCCGTCGAGACGCTCAACCTGCGTGCCGGGTTTACGTGCAATCGCGTCGACCGGGCGCAACTGGATGTACTTGGGGCAGTTGCCATAGGTGTGCACGACGTCGACCGAGAAGCCATCGTGATCAAGCGCCTCGATTCGGCCGTTCATGCGGTTGCGGCGGCGGGTATTGAGGTCGATACCCAGCAGACCGACCGAGGCGCCGACGTGCAGTGCCGTGCGGGCCGGGTCGCCTGTGGATGGCAGGCTGTCGATCTGCAAGGTCTGCGGGTCCGGCGAGTGGGCAAAGCCGGGGGCGCCTTCAAGCATCGTCGCCCAGGGAATCCCCTGCTCGTCCACCACGCCCAGTACCAGGTACGGCAACAAGGGATAGAAGTCCCGGTGTTGTTCCGGCAGGTGATCGCGAATCACCTTGGGCCCGACCACGGCCATGCGGTCGGCCACGCCAACCGCTGCTTGCAGGTACCGTTCGCCGACATGCCAGGGGGATGTCTGCGGGAGGGATGGTTCGATGGGGTTCATGCTGAGCACCTCATGCTGGAGAGCCCTATGCTGCGCCCTGACAGCCCGTGTGCGAATAACCACGTCAGGCAATCCACTATTACACTCACTGAAATGCCGGATGCTCACGCAGCTGCGCCACACAGTGCTCGACAAAACTGCGCACGCGCATCGGTGCGTTGCGGCCTTCGCGATACACCACCTGCACGGGCAGTGGCGGCTGTTCGTAGCCGGCCAATACCCGACGCAGTTGCCCACTGCGCAAATGCTCATGCGCCGGGTAACTCAGGCAGCGGATCAGCCCCGCCCCATGCACGGCGGCATTGATCGCGCCCTGCACCGTGGTGCAACCCAGGCGGGCACGGGCCTTGAGCTGGTAGCCGTAGAAATCCCAAGCCACCTGGTCGCCTCCGGCTATCAGCCGATGCTGCTTGAGATCCTCCGGGTGCTGGGGTTCGCCGTGGGCTGCAAGGTAGTCGGGGCTGGCGCACAGGATATGCCGCACCTGCCCCACCGACCGTGCGATCAGCGACGAGTTGGGCAAGTGGCCGACAAGGATCGCTACATCCAGACCTTCTTCATGCAGGTTCGGGTAGTAATCGTGATAGCACGCTTTCAGGCGCACGTCGGGATAACGCTCCATGTAAGCGGCCAATACCGGCGCCATCACGTAGCGACTGAACAGAAACGGCAGAAACACCCGCAGGTTGCCTTGAGCCTGAGTCTGCAAGCCCTTGGCCGAAGCTTCAGCAGCGTCCACGGCCGCCAGCAAGCGCACACAATCGGCCAGGTACGCCTGGCCCGCGTCGGTCAAGCGCACACCCTGGGTACTGCGCAGCAGCAACGGCACGCGCAACCGCGTCTCCAACCGCGCCACCGCACGTACCAGTGTCGGCGCGGAGACACAGGTTGCACGTGCCGCCGCGGCCAGGCTCGTGTGCCCGGCCAACGCGGCAAACAGCTGCATATCGCGATAACGCTCCATCAGCCGCGCCGCGTCATCGCCGGGTTCAGCGCGGCGTCCTGGCCCAGCCGCTGGCTGAGGAAATCCACGAAGGTGCTGACTTTGGCCGGTACGCGGGCACTTTGCTGAAACACCACCTGGATCGGCAGCGGTGCCGGTTCGAACGCCTCCAGCACAATCTCCAGCTCGCCCGCCGCCACCTGCGCCGCGATCTGATAGGACAGCACCTGGGTCGCGCCCCAGCCCAGGCACGCCAGGTTGATCGCCGCGTTATTCGCCGTAACCACCAGGCGCGGTTCGATAGGCACCGTCACCGGCTGGCCCTGGTCGACAAACGCCCACTCGTTCACCCGTTGGCTGGCGGACGAGGTGACGATCTTGAAGTCACGCAATTGGGCGGGATGCCGAGGCCGCCCGTGTTGATCGAGAAAGGCCGGCGCCGCACAGACCACCCGGCGTACCTCGCCGACTTTGATTGTCTGTTGCCCCGGCTCGTACAGATGACCGATGCGTACGGCCACATCAACACCTTCATCGGTCAGGTTCACCACACGGTCGACCAGCAACGCGTTGAGCGTCACCAGCGGAAAACGATCCAGGTAATCCCCCAGCACCGGCGCCACATACCGCTCGCCGAACAGTACCGGCGCGGTCACCGTCAGATGCCCGCAAGGGCTGGAGTAACTGCCTGCCGCCGCCTCTTCGGCCTCATCCAGTTCGGCCAGGATGCGTCGGCAGTCTTCCAGGTAACGCTGGCCGGCCTCCGTCAAATGCAGGCTGCGTGTGGTACGCGCCAGCAATTGGGTACCGATGCGCGCCTCCATGGCGGCGATGGCCCGGGTCACGCTGGGCGGTGAGGTATTCAGGCGGCGGGCGGCGGCGGCGAAGCCCTCCTCCTCGGCCACCGCCAGGAACACCTGCATCTCATGAAATCGGTCCATCGGCGCCCCTTGTGGACGTTACGGTGTTTGCAGGCCCGCTACCGTGCGAGGCATGCCGACAAAGCCCGGCAACGCCTCGATGCCGGCGAGCCAGGCCCGCACTTTAGGGTAGTCGGCCAGCGACACATTGCCTTCCGGCGCGTGAGCCACGTAGGAGTAAAACGCGATATCGGCGATGGTCGGTTGCTCACCGACAAGAAACCGCGTCTGGCTGAGTTGCTGTTCCACCAGTTTGAGCAAAGCGTGGGAACGCGCGATGGCATTGGCGGTGTCGATCTCGGCACCAAACACCACGGCCAGGCGCGCCGACGCCGGCCCGACATGCAAGGGACCGGCCGCGGCCGAGAGCCAGCGTTGTACGCGAGCCTGCCCCACCGGATCGCTCGGCAGCCATTGGCCTTTGCCGTAGGTGGCGGCCAGGTAGACCAGGATGGCGTTGGAGTCCGCCAGCACCATGCCGTTGTCATCAATCGCCGGGACCTGACCGAAGCTGTTGACCTCGCTAAGAAATTCCGCGGTTTTGTGCGCGCCGTGCTTGAGGTCCACCAGGATGAATTCCATGGGCAGACCCAGCAGGGACAGCATCAACTCGACCCGATGCGAGTGGCCGGACAACGGGAAACCATACAGTTTGATCGCAGGCTGGGACATTGAGACGCTCCAAAGGTGGGGGTTTCGACGCCGGTCATGTTCCACCGCAGTGCAAATCGTTGGAATCACCAGGATTTACAATCCAGCATTTCACCGCATGAAACAATACCGCCAGGGTGCTCAGCGCTCCTCCAGCCGGTCACGCAGAAACCGGTGGCTGGCGGAAAACAACCGCTGGTAGGTGAGCAGCACCGCGCCGACCGTGCCCAGCGCCGACGATGCGGCGATCAGGAACATGATCACGATCTGGTAGCGCACCGCGTCCAGCGGGCTCTCCCCCGCCAACACCTGGCCGGTCATCATGCCCGGCAGGCTGACGATACCGACCACGGTCATCTGGTTCAGCGTGGGGATCATCCCCGCCCGCACGGCCTGGCGGATCGCCTCCTGGGCGGCTTCCCAGCGTGAGCCGCCCAGGGCCAGGATCATCTCGATGGTATTGCGCCCCGAGGTCAGCTCCTGGGTCATGCGCTCAATGCCCAACGACACGCCGGTCAACGTATTGCCCAGGATCATGCCGAGGATCGGGATCGCATATTGCGGCTCATACCAGGGGTGGATGCGGATCACCGCAAACAGGCCCACCGCCGTCACCAGCCACGAGCTGCCCCAGACCGACACGATGCTGTCGACCCGCTGCCCACGATAAGTGCGCCGCCCACGTCCCGCCGCCGAGATGCCGGCGATCAAAGTCATCGCGCACATCAACGGCAACACCACGTACCAGTAGGCAAACTCGAACACCCAGCCCAGCAGGTACCCGATGGCCATCAACTGCACCACCGTGCGCACGGCGGCCCACAGCAACTGGCGCTCCAGGCCCAGGCGCAACAACAGCGACAAGGCGCCGTTGATCAGGATCAGCGAGGCGGCGATGCCCATGTCCAGTGCGGTCAGGTTTTGATAATTCATGGTTGGGCGACTCCGCTCAGAACACCGGCACTCATCTGCAAATGCAGGTCGCTCATGCGTCGGGCCTGCTCCAGGTCGTGGGAGACCCAGAGGTAGGCGCGGGCCTTATCGGCGGCGTACCAGGCATCGATCAGCGCTTCGACATCCCGGGAGGATGTGGGGTCGAGCGCGGCGGTGGGCTCATCCAGCAACAGCACTTCGGGGTTCAATTGCAGGGTGCGGATCAACGACACCACCTGGGCTTCGCCCCCCGACAGATCGCCGGCGTTTTTAGCCAGGAAGTCCGGTTGCTTACCGGCATGCTCCAGCAACGTGATCACGGCTTGCCGATCGAAACTGCGCTTGCGCAGGGTCTTGAGGCTGAACGGGAAGCGCAGGTTGTCCTCCACAGTCCCCTCGATCAACGCCGGGCGCTGGGACAGGTAGCTGATATGGCTGCGGTAATGGGGAATCTCTGAGTTAGCAATCGGTTGACCGTTCCACAGGATCTGCCCGGAGCTGGGCGCGTCCAGCAGGGCCAGTGCGCGCAGGAATACGCTTTTGCCGGAGCCTGAGGAACCGGTGATCGACACGCGGTCGGCGCGGTTCAAGCTGAAGTCGGTGGGTTGCAGCAAAATCGCCTGGCGACGCTCGTCCTGGCGCGTGAGGGCGCGGGTTTCTATCAGTGCGCTCATGGACAGGGTGTTCCTCTTGATCCGGTTGGCGGACATGGTGCGGCAGCCGCACAAAGTTTTCATGAAAAAATTCAAACTATCGCCCCTCACGTCGTTCACACCTTCACGTGCAACGTTAGGTAGGAGGCGACATGCAATACCGACAACTGGGCCATAGCGGCCTGCTGGTATCTGAAATCATCCTCGGCACCGTGCCGTTCGGCGGTCGCGCCGAGTTTGCAAAATGCGGCGCGGTGGACGTGCCCCAAGCCAGGCGCATGTTCGACATCGCGTTCGAGGCCGGGGTCAACATGGTCGACACCGCTGACCTCTACTCCCACGGCCTGGCCGAGGAAGTGGTGGGCAAAGCCTTGGGTGACAAGCGCAACGATATCCTGCTGGCCACCAAGGGCCGCAGCCCCGTGGACAACAATCCGAACAACTCCGGCGCCTCGCGCTACCATCTGATCCGCGCGTGTGAGGCCAGTTTGAAGCGCCTGGGCACCGATCACATCGACCTTTACCAATTGCACAATTGGGATGGCCTGACGCCCATCGAAGAGACCCTCGAAGCGCTGCGGCTGTTAGTCGGTTCGGGGAAGATCCGCTACTTCGGCACCAGCAACTTCACCGCCTGGCAAATGATGAAAACCCTGGGCAAAGCCGAGCTGCACGGCATGCTCAAACCCATCACCCAACAGATCTACTACACCCCGGAATCCCGTGAGGCCGAGTACGAGTTACTGCCCCTGGCGCTGGACCAGTCCGTCGGCACACTGGTGTGGGGCCCGATGGGCGAAGGCCTGCTGACCGGCTCGACCCGACGCGGGCAAAACCCGCCAGCCAATACACGCCAAGGCAGCGACTGGCCGGAACCCTATGTGCATGACCGCGAGCGCGCCCTGGATATCATCGAAACCCTCGCGGCCGTCGGCGATGAGCTGGGTGTGTCGGTGGCGCGCACCTGCCTGGCCTGGCTCAAGGACCGCCCCGGCATCACCGCGCTGATCGTCGGCGCCCGCACCGAAGAGCACCTGCGCGACAACCTCGCCGCCACTGAATTGAAACTCACCGAGGCGCAGTCTTCGCGCATCGAAGCCGTCACCCGGCGCCAGCCGTTGTATCCGTACTGGCACCGCTTCACCGCCGGGATCGACCGCTTCGACCCGGCAGAGCAGCCGTTTTTGGCCGAGCACCAAAAAACCATGGATGCCCGCAAGGGCAAGTGATGGAGGGGCGACTCTCCCGCCGAGGGTCGCCTTGCGCAGTCTATTTCCCGTCAGGCGCCCTCTACGCGATCTTCCGCAAACAGCGGTTGCGCCCCTCACCGCTTGGGCGTCAACCCCACCGCACACGCCACCACCGCCGAATCGCCGTGGTCATGGGGGCGCAGTCTTATCGGTGATTGCGGGTTTCGCGTGTCTACCGCTCGCAACGTGGGGCGTTCGACCACGGGTGGGCTGTGGGCGGGGTCGACGATTTCCATGCAGCGGCGCAGCGAGTTGAAGTCGGGCGACTGCGACAGGGACAGGTGCAGGGTCTGGCTGACCGACACCGACACCACCGAGCTCAATGCGCATTGCCCGTCATAGATCAGGGTGTGGCGGATCAGCGGATTGTCGTGGCAGTACTTGAGCAGGTTGACCTCTCGCGAATGCACCAGCGCGGTGTTGATGATCAACAGGTCGAACGCTACCCCCACCGAACGTGTCAGCCCCTGCAGTTCGTCGAATGAACTGATGGGTGCAATACGGTGATAACCCAGCTGGTTAAGCATTTTCTCGATCTTGATCCGTTGCAGCAGGTCGGTATCGGCAATCAGAAGGCGTAGCGCTTTATTAGACATAGGGTAAACCTGACAGTTGGGCATCCACGTCGATCATTCAACGGTGAATACGGTAACGGTCGGCACCCGGCTATGACTTTAAGGCGATTCTGAAACGGCAGACGCAGCGCGAGCGCACTTTTAAGAATCGCCTGAAAGCCCTGCCGCCGCCTTGCCTCTACCATGGTCTGCGTCTGCAAATGCCCCATGGAATTGATTGTGTTGATGCCCCTTTTGCGAATCCTGCTGATCGCCGGTGCGTTGCTGGCCCTGGCGCCACCCGCCCGCGCCGCACTGAAAATCGAAGGTACACGGCTGATTTATTTCGGCCAGGACAAGGCCGCCGGCATCAACGTGGTCAACCAGGCGTCACAGGACGTGGTGGTGCAAACCTGGATCACCGCCGAAGATGAAACCGCCAACCGCGACGTGCCGTTTGCCGCCACCGAGCCGCTGGTAAAACTGGGGCCTGGGGAGCATCACCGGCTGCGGGTGCTCTACGCAGGCGCCGGACTGCCCAGCGATCGTGAATCGTTGTTCTGGCTCAATCTCATGGAGGTCCCGCTTAAGCCGAAAGAGCCCGGCAGCGTGCAATTTGCGATCCGCCAACGCCTCAAGCTGTTCTACCGGCCGCCCGCGCTCGAAGGCGGCTCGACCGAAGCGCTGCAGCAGTTGGTGTGGCGCCGCCACGACGGGCAGAGCATCACCGTGAGTAATGCCAGCGCGTTTCACCTGTCGCTGGTGAACGTGCACACCGATACCCACGCGCTCAGCGACTACCTGCTGCTCAAGCCCCACGAAAGCATCACCCTGACCACGCCGGGCGTTTTGCCCAAAGGCACCACCCTTCACTTCACCGAAATCAACGACATCGGTTTGCAGGCCCGCCACCGCGCGGCGCTCAACTGATCCATCGCGGGGTATTGGCACCTATGTCACTCATCAAACGTGTTCTCCAATTCTTACTGTGGGGCTGCGCCGCGCTGCCCGTCACCAGCCATGCCCTATCCTGCGTGGAAGATGGCAGCGGCGCGTACGAGGACATCAACCCCCTGGGTACCTCGCTGGCGGTGGCGGCCGACGCGCCGGATGGCACAATCATCTGGGAGTCAGGCCCACGCTCCACGAATGTACTGTGCAAGGATGACCGCAACCACGGCCGCGAAGAAGTGTATTTCTACGTCAACCCGGCCAGTGTCAGCATCGGCCAAGGTATCCGCGTGGGTATTCGCTACAACAACACACCAATCACCCAAAGCACCGGCAAGGTCGGTACCGGCTTCTTCTCGGACCATGGCTGCAACTTGTCTAACTGCACCGGTTGGGACAAGGCGCGCTTCACCCTGAACTTCAGTGTGTTCATCGAGAAATATGGCAAGACACCGCCCAATGGCCAGGCCAGCACCCTGGCCAAATACCGCGTATTTCAACTCGACGGTGTACGTGGACAGAACACCAACCCCAACAGCAACCTTAACTACATCGTCACCGGTATGAACGACATCCGTTTCGTGCCCTGCGCGCCCGAGCTGACTATCACCCCCAGCGTGGTCAACTTCCCCACGCCTTCGCGCACGGCGCAGATCGGCGCGGTGGCCAGCACCGCGAATTTCAACCTGAGCCTGCGCAAAGCCTGCGACACGCCCTACACCGTCAACGCACGTTTCGCCACCACCCCGGGCGGCGGCAGTGTGATCAACGGATTGCTGGTGCCGGCCAACAACAGCTCGGTCGGCATCTCGTTGTCGCGTGCCGAAAGCGATCAGCGTTTGCCGTTCAATGACTGGTTCACCTTGCAGACGTTGATGGGTTCCGGCCAGGCGCGCAATGATTTCCGTGCGGACTTAAGCTGGCGCACCCTGCCGATTCCCGGGGCTTTCGAGGCGGCTGTGGTGGTCGACATGTTCTACAAGTAGCCGGCGACTTTAAGGATCGTCTTATGCCACTGGCAGCGATCTGCCACTACTCTCTGCCGATGCGATTGAAAAGTTATCTGCTCCAGATCAACCCCGTCCTCTCCCGACCCGAAGCAGCCAGAAGGCTGCTTCGCACGTTTGCCACCGTGTTACTGATTGGCATCTTGAGCGGCGTCTATACCTTCCTGTTGTCCACCTTCAACAACGATATCTCCCAACGACGCGGCTACATGAGCAGTGCCATCGCCGAGGCACATACTTTTTTCACCAATCGCGAGGCCCTGCTGGAAAGCCTCAGCCTGTCGGCGGTACGCAAACAGTCACGGATCTATCCGCCGTCCCCGGAAGAAGAACATCTGCAACTGGGCGATATCCCCGGCAACCAATGGAGCATCTGGCTGACCGCACGCATGCGCGACTACCTGAAGGCCCGGCAACTCAACCTGCTCTACGTGAACGCCGGCCCCAGCCCGCAGGTGACCCGCCTCTACAACTCGACCGCACAGGTGCTGCCGACCTCCAAGTGCATGCTCAACCGCCTCAAGGCCCTGCAATACCGTGACCCGAGCACCCTCGGCGAGCTATGGCTGAGTGACAGGACCGAGCACCACTCGCACCTGTACGTGTTCATCCGCCTGGACGAGCGCGATGTCAATTCAGGTTGGCTGGGCCTGGAGATGGAGAGCCGCGAGGTCTCCTCGACGCTCAGCGACCAGAGTGCCGGCGAGTTCATGATGCTCAACTCCCAAGGCATGCTGGTCTTCACCAACAGTGCCGATACACGGCTGAGCCAACAGCGCCTCAAGCCGGGCGAAGACAGTTTTTTCGGATTTGTCGGCAATGGCTGGCTACCCGACCACTTGGTGATCCGCAAGCATTTGAAATCCTCCGACTGGCAACTGATGTATTCCATTGATCTGCGCGCGGTGGTCACCGGTCTGTGGAAACAACTGCTCGGTTCATTGTTGTTCTGCCTGTTCAGCCTCACGCTGATCTGGCTGGTGATGCGCCGGGTTGACCAGCGCTTCATCATCCCGTCGATCCATCGCATCCAGGCCCTGATCGAGAGCGAAGCCTTTGGCCGCGACGTCATCCAGACCGCGCCCGTCGCCTTGTGTGTACTGCGCCGTACCGACGGCCAGGTAGTGCTGGAAAACACCCTGGCCCAGCAGTGGCTCGGCAACGGCCCGGAGCGCGAAGCCCTGCGCGACAGCTGGATCGAGCAAGCCTTTGCCGGCGAGCCTTGCGAACGCAGCGACTACTTTGAAACCGTCGACGGCCGGCATCTGTACTTGAGCAGCGCGCCGACCCGCTACAAGGGTGAAGACGTGCTGTTTTGTGCCTTCAGCGACCTCAGCGCGCGCAAGCAGGTCGAGGCTGCACTGGAAGAGGCCAGGCAATCGGCGGACGCCGCCAACGCCGCGAAAACCCTGTTCCTGGCGACCATGAGTCATGAGATCCGCACGCCCCTGTACGGTGTGCTGGGCACCCTGGAGCTGTTGGCCCGAACCCAACTGGATGCCCAGCAAAAAGACTACCTGCAGGCCATCGAAGGCTCGTCCGCCACGTTGCTGCAACTGATCTGCGACGTGCTTGACGTGTCCAAGATCGAAGCCGGGCAGTTGGCACTGGAGATGAGCGAGTTCTCGCCATTGGACCTGGTGCACGAAATCATCCAGGGCTATGCCGCAGCCGCCCAAGGCAAGGGTTTGCAGTTGTACGCGTGCTTGGACCCCAAGTTGCCCGAACGGTTGATCGGCGATGTGACGCGTATCCGCCAGATCCTCAACAACCTGCTCAATAACGCGGTGAAGTTCACCGATTACGGGCGCGTGGTGCTGCGAGTCAAGGTGCTCGGCCGCGACGGCGAGCGGTCCAGTGTGTTGTGGCAAGTCTCGGACACCGGCAAAGGCATCGCCCAGGAAGACCAGGCGATGATTTTCGAGCCGTTTTACCAGAGCGAAGGCAACACCAATGTGGTGGCCGGCACCGGGTTGGGCCTGCCGATTTGCCAACGCCTGACCGAGTTGATGAACGGCTCGCTGCGCATGGTCAGCGAACTGGGCCTGGGAAGCAGCTTCAGCCTCACGCTGCCGCTGGAAGAAGCGCCTACCCTGCCGATGAGCGCCTTGCTGGCCGACACCGTCTACGTCGCCTCGCCCATTCCGGAACTCGCCCACGCGATCAGCGGCTGGCTGCGTCGCTGGGGCGCACGGGCCCAGCCCGGCCTGCCGAACCTGCCCGACCACAACCTGCTGCTGCAATTGCACCCCGGCAGCGTCGATCCCCTGCTGGCACCCGACTGGCCGGGGCCGGTGATCCATGTCAGCAGTCACGCCAGCACCACCGTAGAAGCTGACAGCGGCGCGTGGCACGTCAACCTCAACCACCTCGGTGCCATCCATCAGGCTGTCAGCCAGGCCCAGGGGCTGTGGGTGGCCCGCAGCGATGAGCCGACACGCCAGAGCGACGTGGACGCCCTCAACCTGCACCTGTTGGTGGCCGAGGACAACATCATCAACCAACTGATATTGCGCGACCAACTCGAAGAACTCGGCTGCACGGTGGAACTGGCGGCCGACGGCCAGGAGGCGCTGCTGTTGTACAGCGCCGGGCATTTCGACGTGGTGCTGAGCGACGTCAACATGCCCCACATCAACGGCTATGAGCTGGCGCGCGAATTGCGGCGCCAGGGCTGCACGCTACCGATTATCGGGGCCACTGCCAACGCCATGCGCGGCGAAGCCGACCTGTGCCTGGCCGCCGGCATGAACCATTGCCTGGTCAAACCCTTTGCGTTGCGGGCGCTGTTGAACGCCCTGGCACCTTATGCACGGACCACCCATGAAGCCCCTTAGTATTTTGATCGTCGAGGACCACCCCCTGCAGCACATCTACCTGCAGCACCTGCTCAGTGAGTTGGGGGATTTCAGCCTCGAAACCGCCGAAGATGGCAAACAAGCGCTGGAGCGTCTGCGCCAGCGGGATTTTGATCTGGTACTGACCGACCTGCTGATGCCCGGCATGGACGGTGTGCAATTCATCCAGTGCCTGGCCAACCTGCGCTGCAAGCCGGCGCTGGCGATCATGAGCGCGGCTTCGCGGCGCATGCTGATGGCGGCCAGCCTGGTGGCGAAAAACCTCGATGTCGAGGTGATCGGACTGATCTCCAAACCGGTCGCCGTCGACGCCCTGCGCAGCCTGGTGGAGCAACTCAAGACCAAGGTACACCGGCCCTCTCCCGCCCTGACCGAGTACCTGGATATTGACCGCCACACGCTGGTCCAGGCCATGGGCAACGGCCAGCTCCAGGCATGGTTCCAACCGAAAAAGTCCCTGGCCAACGGCCGTATCGTCGCCGCCGAGGCCCTGGTGCGCTGGATGCACCCTGAGCAAGGCGTGCTATTGCCAGCCGCGTTCCTGCCGGCGATCAAGGCATTCGAGCTGGAGGAACGCCTGTTGTGGGTGGTCCTCAAGCAAGCCATCCATGCCCAGGAGCGTTGGCGCCAGCGCGGTTATGAAATACCCGTGTCGATCAATTTGCCCACCCACCTGCTCAACAGCCATGACCTGGCCGACCGCCTGCTGGAGTTCGTGCTGCACTACAACGGGATCCCGGGAATGATTTGCTTCGAACTGATGGAGTGCTCGGTACCGCAGGACATCAGTAACTTCTATGCCGGAGCGTGCCGCCTGCGTATCAAGGGCTTCGGGCTGTCCCAGGACGATTTCGGCAAAGGCTACAGCTCGTACCTGAACCTGGTATCCACGCCCTTCACCGAACTGAAGATCGACCAGGCCCTGGTGCAAGGCAGCCACGACAACGAAGGCATCGCCCAGGCCTTGGCGAGCATCATCGCACTGGGCCGCAAGCTCGGCCTGACGGTGGTCGCCGAAGGCGTGGAAACACCCCAGCAACTGGCCCTGTTACGCAAGATCGACTGCAATCAGGTGCAAGGTTTCCTGATTTCTCACGCGGTGTCTTCAGACCAATTTCAGCAACTACTGAACAATGATGGCCCCGCGACATCTCACTAGCTGGCGGCCCCGGATCATTTGCGCTTTATTAAAGAGCAAGCGCCCTCCAGTGCCGATCTATCCTGCGCCTGTGGACCCTCCTGATGAAGCACAACAACGCGATCCTCGAAGCCTTTACCCGTAGCTCTGCGCGCCTGAACAAAGGCCTGATGGTACTGATTGGAATCGCGTTGCTGCTGGTCCTCACCAATTACTGGTCACTGCAACGAGGCATCGAAACCCGCTACGGCGCGACGCGCTTTCACTTCACGCGCCTGATGGAAAACCTCGCGGAGCAGCAAACCTACCTCAAGAGCCTGACCCATCCGGGCATCCAGGCCGAACTGCTACGCGCCACCCACGTCCAGGTCAGCCTGAAAAGCCGTATGGTCGACAATCGCCGCACGCTGTACGAAGGCCAGAAGTATTCGTTTTCGGTGCCGTTCAGCGTCAAGTTCGATGAGCAGCAGGTGGGTGTCGCCGCCAGGCCGGCGATTTTTGCCTTGGGCGCGCACCTGACCAGCTACTACAGCGCTTTCTGGTCCTCGTCGCCGTACGAGGCGCCGCAAACCTTTCTGTCCAATCGCCAGACGAACTACACCATCACCATTCCGTCGGTGGGCTACCAGCGAAGGGAAGGCACCGAGGAAACCGGCAATCTGGTGACGTTGGTCAATGCGGTGCAACAGATCCTCACACAAACGCCGCAACCGCTCGAGCAGGATCGCGTGTATTGGCACACCGGACCCGAGCCCGAACACTTGCTGGCCTATATCGGCCTGCCACTCGAAGGCCAGGGCCAGACGGTAGTCGGCACCTTGCTCGATCTGTCGCAGGTCGACGACGTACAGCGTGCCCTCGATCACTCGGCGTTTGATCGCTTCACGCTGATTGCGCCGGACGGCGAGCGGTTGATCGGGCCTCCGCCGCCGGCGTCACTCAGTGATGGCGTGCATTTCACCGCCAATGGCTTTCAATTCAAGATCACCCACGCAGGCGACCAGCCGTGGAGCGCGGTCTATGGCCTGAACTACTCGCACTTCTTCCACTCCGCCGTATGGCCGCTGAGTACCCTGGCGCTGCTGCTGGCCAGCCTGATCACCCTGGGTTGGGCCGGCAGCCGTTGGTATCGACGCCAGGTCATCGCGCCAGCGCGTCTGGCCCATGAACGCATTGCCGAAAGCATGGCGTTCAGCCGCGTCATCATCGACACCGCCCCCACCGGGCTGTGCGTGGTGCGGCGCAGCGACGGCAAGGTACTGATCGAAAACCAGCGCGCCCAGCAATGGCCAGGCACTGCCCGCCTGGTGGCGGCCATGGCCGGTCAACATGACCCTGCCGAGCATGGCGAGACGCATCTGGAGATCGAAGGCCGGCACCTGCAAATCGGCTTCGTGTCGACCCGCTATCAGGCCGAGGACGTGCGTTTGTACGCGTTCAACGACATCACCCGGCACATCGAAGATGCGCAATCATTGGAGGAGGCACGTCACGCCGCCGACACCGCCAACGAAGCCAAGACGCTGTTCCTGGCAACCATGAGTCATGAAATCCGCACGCCGTTGTATGGCGTGCTAGGCACCCTTGAGTTACTCGGCCTGACCGACCTGGACCCGCACCAGCAAACCTACCTGCACACCATCCAGCGCTCGTCAGCCACGCTATTCCAACTGATCAGCGATGTGCTGGATGTCTCGAAGATCGAGTCCGGGCAAATGGCGATAGAAGCCATGGACTTCTGCCCCCTGGACATACTCGAAGACACGCTGCACACCTACACCGCGTTCGCCCAGCGCAAGGGCTTGCAGCTCTACAGCTGCATCGACCCGCAGTTGCCTGACTGCGTAATGGGCGACCCGATGCGCATCCGCCAGATCCTCAACAACCTGGTGAGCAACGCCATCAAGTTCACCGACACCGGCCGTGTGGTCATTCGTGCCAGGGTGATCGGGCGCGACAGCGACAGCGTCGATCTGGAATGGCAAGTCACCGACTCCGGCGTCGGCATCCCCGAGGCACAGCAGGCCAAGCTGTTCGACCTGTTCTACCAGGCACCGGATACGGCCAGCGAAGGTGGCGCCGGCCTGGGGCTGCCGATATGCCGGTGGCTGGCGCAGATGATGGGCGGTGAAATCAGGCTGGTCAGCGAGCCGGGCCTGGGTAGCAGTTTTACGCTGAAAATCCGCCTGCCCTTGTGCAGCGGGGCACTGACCCACCCGCCAGTGATCGAACCGAGCCCCACGCCGGTGTACGTGCAGGCACCGGTGCGCGAACTGGCACAGTCGATGAGTGACTGGCTCAATCGCCTGGGCATTGCGGCCGACCTGGCGGCGGCCATCCAGGAAAAAGACAGCCGCCACGCGGTGCTGGTCGACCTGCTGCCCAGCGAGCCCCCCTGCCCCTGGACCGGCCCACGTGTACTCTGCCTGCCGGGCGCGCACAGCCCGCCACTGCATACGGCGCAAGGCTGGGTAGTCGATTTGCATGATGTACGCACCCTCGCCGCCACCGTGTCACTGGCGCAGCACGGCAAGTATGAGCAACCCGCAGCGGCACAGCCGCGCAGCGCCGGTCATTTGGGGTTGCGCATCCTGGTCGCCGAGGACAACCCGGTCAACCAGGCGATCATCAAGGAACAGCTAGAGGCGCTGGGTTGCTCGGTGACCCTGGCCGTCAACGGTGAGCAGGCGTTGCAGCTGTGGCAACCGCAGGTCTTCGACCTGGTACTGACCGATGTGAATATGCCGTTGATGAACGGTTATGAACTGGCCAGGAAGCTGCGCGAGCATGATCCGCAGCTGCCGATCATCGGCGTGACCGCCAACGCAATGCGCGAAGAAGGCGTGCGCTGCCTGGCGGTGGGCATGAACGCCTGGATCGTTAAACCCTTGAGCCTGCAAACCTTGCGTGCGCAGTTGATCAAGTTTTGCCAGGCCAAGCCGCCGCCGGAGCGCGCCGTCGCGGTTTTCGATGACCGCGTGCAACTGTCGGACACGATGCGCCCCCTGTTCATCAGCACGTTGCGCCAAGACCTGCAGCAGATCGGCGCAGCCCTTGAGCAACGTGATGCGCACAGCCTCGGGCAGCGCCTGCATTCAGTCGCCGGTGCCCTGGGCGCGGTGCAGGCACTGGCGTTGTCCCAGGCCTGCATCGAACTGGAAAGCGCACTCAACAGCAGCAGCCTCAATACCGCACTGGTACTCAACGTGAAGGCGGTCATGCAGCGAATGTCGGCCATCCTGGAGACGCTCCAGCCTGGGCACACTTCACTCACTTGAACTGGCACTACGGACAGCCCCTTATGAAAACATTCAACGTGGTTATCGCGGACGATCACCCGATCGTGCTGCTCGGTGTACGCGAACTGGTGGAGCGTGATACGCGCTTTGCGGTCGTGGGCGAGGCTGTCTGTTCGGCGGGCTTGATCGAGTTGCTGCAACGCCAGGTGGTCGACATCGTGATCACCGACTACAACATGCCGGGCGACTCGCCCTACGGTGACGGGCTGAAACTGGTGGAGTACCTGAAACGGCATTTCCCGCAGGTGCAGATTCTGATCCTGACGATGATTTCCAATCACCTGATCCTCACCCGCCTGCAGGAACTGGGCGTGGTCGGCATCATCCAGAAAAGCCAATTGCACACCGAGATTCAACTGGCGCTCAAAGCCATTGCGCAACAAGGCGCCTATCACAGCCTGGAGCCGCCGAAGACCTCGGTGATCGAGACGCTGACGGCGATCGACGAGCGCGTTTCCACGTTGTCACCCAAAGAGTTCGAAATCTTGCGCTTATTTATTGCCGGCATGAGCGTGAGTGATATTGCACGCTGCCAGAACCGAAGTTCCAAAACCATCAGCGCGCAAAAGATTTCAGCCATGCGCAAACTTGAAGTGAGCAGCGACCAAGACTTGTTGGCTTATTGCCTGGCCCGCAACATTTTCAACTAACAAGCACTTGCAAGCCATTCCTGGATAATGGCTTTGCCCTTTATTTACAGGCCTAAAAGCTGTTCAACCCGCGCAACCTTGCCGCCCCTCGTGCCACTTATAAGAATCGTCTTATTTGCCCGCCTGCCACTGCCCCTTACTCTTTGCGGGCAGTTCAACAACAGCATTTTCCAACTAACACTTACGGACATCATCATGAAGAAGTTTTCCCTGGCTGTTATCGCCTCGGCCATTATCGCCGCTTCCGGCAGTGCATTCGCCGCAGACCCGGTAACCCCCACTCCAACCCTGGGTGGCAGCGGCAAAATCACCTTCACCGGCGTGATCAACAACGATGCATGCTCGGTGGACGGCGCCAACTCCGACCGCACCATTTCGGTCGACATGGGCAACGTTTCGATCAAGGACATGGGCACCGCAGAAAACCCGGCTGCCGGTCGCGTGACCGCCAAAGACTTCAACCTGAACGTCAACTGCAACGCAGGCACCAAGGTCGCGATGATCTTTGACGCCAACAACGGCGGTTCGGGCCTGGTCACCGGCAAGAAAGTCCTGGCGCTGAACGCCGGCTCCGCTTCGGCGAAAAACGTCGGTATCGCCCTGCTCGACAGCAACGGCGCGCTGATCGACCTCAGCTCGCCGTCCACGGCGCGCATTGAAAGCACCATTCACGGCCAGGGTACCGAAGGCGGCGACGCCACCTTGAGCTTCGCAGCCGCCTACGTGACCACCGCAGCCGCCGGCTCGGCGGTTGCCGGTCGTGGTGATGCGACCCTGCCGTTCATCCTGCAATACGAATAATCGGCGCTCTGGCACCCGACGTGCGAGGCCCCGCGGCCTCGCCATTCCTTCTGATCACACTGGATAAACCTCATGCTGCCTCGTTCGATTGCCGCATGCCTGGGGCTGCTGGGCATGCTTATGGCGACCCAGGCCGGCGCCAGCATTTCACTGAACGCCACCCGCATCGTCTTCGATGGCGACCACAAGGAAGCCAACATCACTGTGCGTAACGGTAACCAGGATGTATTGGTGCAATCCTGGGTCGACATGAATGACGCCGGCGCCAGCCGTGCGCCCTTTGCGGTCACGCCGCCCCTGGCCCGCGTGTTTGCCAAGGAACAGCAACTGCTGCGCGTGCTGTATGAAGGCACCGGTATGCCCACGGACCGCGAGTCGGTGGTGTGGCTCAACGTCCAGGAAATCCCCAAGGCCAGTGAGGCCGAGAACACCTTGCAGTTGGCCATCCGCCAACGCATCAAGATTTTTTACCGGCCTGCCGGGCTGCCCGGCAGTGCCTTGCAAGCCCCGGCACAGCTTGAATGGACATTGGTCCGACAAGGCGCGCAGACGCTGCTGAGCGTGAAAAACCCGACGCTGTATCACGTGTCGATGGCCGACATCAAAGTGCAGGCGCAACTGGCGAGCGACTCCACCATGATCGCGCCCGGCGAGCACAAGCAATTTGCGCTCGGTGCCCTGCCCACCAGCGGCCCGGTGCAATTGTCGTTCTACAGCATCAATGACTACGGCGCGCAGAATCACTACACCACGGCCCTTTCAAGCGGCGTTTCGGCCCCTGCACACGCCACTGAATCACGACTGGCCCCTTAAGCCTGTTCTCTAACCCCCAGGCGAATGCCGGGTGCGCATTTGCGTGCCTGCCTGTTCGCTGCCGGGGGACGTCAAAGGTCTTCGCATGTCTTCTCTTTCCAGCAACAGGCCCGTGCGTTGCGCACTGAAATTCAAGACACTGTCGTTGGCGATCGCCGCCAGCTTGCCGGCCTGGGTGATGGCCGATGAGGCCACCGAAGCCTTCAATACCACGTTTTTACAAGGTGGGCAGGCGGTCGACCTGCAGCAATTGCTCGCGGCCAACAGTGTGCTTCCGGGCAATTACCGGGTGGACCTGTTCAGCAACGAAGTGCTGGTCGGGCGGCGTGATATCGACTTCCTGCGCAACCCGCAAAACGGCCAGGTCGAAGCCTGCCTGACCCTCGACCTGCTCAAGCAACTGGGAATCGACATGGCTCGCCTGCAGGCTCAAGGCAAAATCGACCCTGAACATCCCGCGCCCTGCTACTCACTGGCGCAGTTGATCGAAGACGCCAGCGTGCGGTACGACAGCAGCCGCCTGCGCCTGATGGCGAGCATTCCACAAATAGCTATGCAACGTGGCCTGCGTGGCTATGTCGACCCGCAGTTATGGGATGACGGCGTGCCGGCGGCGTTCATCAACTACCAACTCAACAGCAGCCGCACGGCCGGCGACTATCAAACCCGCGTCAACCATAACCTGGGCTTGCGCAACGGCATCAACCTGGGTGCCTGGCGCCTGCGCAACGAGTCGAATTTCAGTGGTGGCACCGCGCGCTCGAACACCTTCACCAGCAACCGTACCTATGTGCAGCATGACGTGACGGCGATCAAAGGCCAGTTCAGCGCCGGTGAGATCTTCTCCGATACCGACCTGTTCGACAGCGTGCGCTATCGCGGCGTGAAACTGGCCTCGGATGAAGGCATGCGCGCCGACAGCGAGCGCGGCTATGCGCCGGTGATCCGTGGCGTGGCCCAGACCAACGCGACCGTGGAAATCCGCCAGAACGACTACATCCTCTACACCGCCAACGTAGCGCCAGGCCCGTTCGAGATCAACGACATCTACCCCAGCGGCTCCAACGGTGATTTACAAATCACCGTGATCGAAGCCGACGGCAGCCGCCGCGTGACGATGCAGGCGTTTTCCAGCCTGCCGATCATGGTGCGTGAAGGCCAGGTCAAGTACAGCGTCTCGGCGGGCACATTCAAGAGCAATGCCGAGGGCCTGGCGAGCCCCCGATTTGTCAGCAGCACCGTGGCGTATGGCTTGACCAGCAGCCTGAGCGGCATCGTCGGTGTACAAGCCAGCGAGGCGTATAACGCGCTGTCTCTGGGAGCCGGTAAAAATACCGCACTGGGTGCGGTATCGCTGGATGTCACGCACTCATCGAGCAAGGCCCGGGGGCAAACCACCCAGGGCAACAGCGTGCGTGCGCTGTATGCCAAGACCTTTGCCGGCACCGACACCAACTTCACCTTGGCAGCCTACCGCTACTCCACCGAGGGCTACCGCAGTTTCACCGACCACGTCGAAGACATCAGCGAAGGCGCGCGTGTACGCACCGGCCACTCCAAGACCCGTACCGACCTGACGATCAACCAAAGCCTCGGGCGTCATCGTGAATACGGCAGCCTCTACGTGAACGCCAGCGATCAGCGTTATTGGAACCGTGGCGGCTCCCAGAGTTTTTCCGCCGGCTATACCAGCAACTGGGGCGATGTGACTTACAACCTCGGCGTCACGCGTACCAAGCAAATCGTCACCTGGGGCGAACCCAGCGATGACACCCAAGTGAACCTGTCCATCTCCTTCCCGCTGGGCAGCCAGCCGCGTGCGCCACGAGCGTTCGTCACCACCAGCAGCAACCGCGGCGACACCACCACCCAAGCCGGTATCAACGGCTACGTCGCCGACACCAGCGACACCTTTTATTCGGTGCAAGCCGGCCACAGCGACACCAGCGGCGATTCGGGCTCGGTGAACATCAACAGCCGGACCTCGGTAGCGGACGTCAGCCTGGGTTACAGCCAGGGCCAGGGCTACAACTCGCAGAACCTCAACCTCGCAGGCTCCGTGGTGGCCCACGCGGGCGGGATCAACCTGGGGCAGACCGTCAGTGAAACCTTCGCGCTGGCCGAAGTGCCCGGTATCAGCGGGGCAAAAATCGGCAGCTACAGCGGCGTCGAAACCGGCTACAACGGCTATGCGGTGATCCCCACGGCCCAACCCTACCGGGTGAACTGGGTGAGCCTGGACACCCGGAACCTGGGTGGCGATGTCGAAATCAGCAATGCCACGCAACAATTGGTGCCGCGCCGTGGCGCCATCGTCGTGGCGCATTACAGCGGCACCACCGGACGGCGAGTACTGTTCGAGTTGTTCGATGCCCAGCACCAACCGCTGGCGTTTGGCGCGTCACTGGAAGATACCCAAGGCAAGCAACTGGCGATCGCCGATCCGAACGGCAACGCCCTGGCATTGGTGGAGCAGGATCACGGCACCTTGATCATCAAGTGGGGTGAACAGCAATGCACTGCGAGCTACGCGCTGCCACCGCAGAACAAGGCGCTGAACTATGAGCGCCAGGCGCTGGTGTGCAAGCCCCCGGCCGGTTGAGGGGGCCGAGCATCAATGCGTGCGTGCGCTCCTCTGCACCACGCACATGGGTGTACCTGCCACCGGCTCATTGATGATCTGCACATGCACATCGAACACCTGGTGCATCAACTCGGCACTGATTACCGCCGCTGGCGCGCCATCGGCCACCAACCTGCCGCCGTGCATCACCGCCAGGTGATCGGCGTAGCGACAGGCCTGGTTGATGTCGTGCAGCACGGTGATGACGGTCTTGCCTTCGGCAGCCAGTTCGCCCATCAAGTCCAGCAGTTCGACTTGATGGCTGATGTCGAGATAGGTGGTGGGTTCGTCGAGCAGCACCACCGGCGCATTCTGTGCCAGCACCATCGCCAGCCAGGCGCGTTGGCGTTGGCCGCCCGACAAGTCGGCCAAGGCACGCTCGGCCAGGGTGTCCAGCTCCAGGCGCTGCAGGGCCTGGGTCACGTGGGACTGGTCATTGCCGCTCAGGCGCCCCCACAGCGAGTTATGTGGGCTGCGACCATAGGCAACCAACTGGCGCACGCTGAGCCCCTCCGGCACGGGCAACACCTGTGGCAGGAACGCGATCTGCCGCGCCAGTTGCCGCGCGGACAAGCTGGCATAGGGCTGCCCCTCCAGGGTCAGTTCGCCCTGGGTTGGCTTGAGGATACGCGCGAAGGCTTTGAGCAAGGTGGACTTGCCGCAGCCGTTAGGACCGATCAACGCCGTGACCTTGCCCGTCGGCGGCGCGAACGACAAGCCCTGCACGATGCGCGTTGCGCCATAACCGATATCGAGCTGGTGTGCCTTCAGAATACTCATGTCATCAGCCCTTGAAGCGTGCCAGTAACCAAAGAAAATAGGGCGCGCCGATCACCGCCGTGAGCACCCCTGCCGGGATCTCGCTGGGTGCGATCAAGGTGCGCCCGAGGGTATCGGCGAGCACCAGCAGCAACGCGCCGATCAACATCGCCGCCGGCATCAGGTAGTGGTGATGCCCGCCCACCAGGCGCCGCGCCATATGCGGCGCCACCAGCCCAATGAAACCGATCGGCCCGATCACGCCGACGCCCAGGCTGGTGAGCATCACTGCGCAGGCCATCGCCCACCCGCGCGTGCGGTTCAACGCGGTGCCCAGGCTATGCGCCGCCTCATCACCGAGCGCGATCAGGTTCAGTGGCTTGGCCAGGCACAACCCCAGTGGGATCAAAACGAGAAATGGCAGCACCAACCCCACATGGTGCCAGTTGCGGCTCCACAGGCTGCCGGTGAGCGCGAGCAATGCGGTGTTGATATCCAGCGGGTGGGACAGGATCAGGAACTCGGTAATGCTGGACAGGGTCACCGCAATCGCCACCCCGGACAGCGCAAAGCGCACCCCGGAAAAACTCACCCCGCTGTTGTACAACGCCAACAGCAAAGCCCCGGCCGCTCCACCCAGGCACGCCACCAGTGGCAGCCAGGCAATCGGCAATTGCGGCCAGGTGATGATCGCCACGGTGAGCGCCAACCCTGCGCCCTGGGTCACCCCGAGAATCTCCGGCGAGGCCAGCGGGTTGCGTATCACACCCTGCACTATCGCGCCTGCCAGGCCGAAAGCGCAGCCGGCAAAGATCGCGATCAGGCTGCGCGGCAGGCGGTGGTTCCACACTTCAAAATCGACGGCGTCGTGGGCCAACAGGCGCTCCACTACCGTTTCGGGCGTGAGCCACAGGGTGCCGGCGCTGAGGCTGACAAACGTCACCAGCAGCAACAGGCCCGCCAGCAGCCAAAGGCGAAAGCGTGGCCGAGTCATAAGGCGCGCCTGGCGAGAAAGAGAAAGAATGGCGCACCGATCAAGGCGGTGACGACCCCGGCGGGGGTTTCCACGGGGAACGCCACGGCGCGGCTGAGCAGGTCGGCGCCGAGCACAATCACGGCGCCCAAGGCGGCACTCAGCGGGATCAGCCAGCGATAGTCGTTACCGAGAAACTGCCGCACGATATTGGGCGCAATCAGCCCGACGAACCCGATGGGGCCGACGGCACAGACACTGGCGCCCACCAACAACAGACTGGCGACGAAGACCTGCAGGCGCAGGCTGGCGATGCCCACGCCCAACGAGCGGGCGGCCTCCTCGCCCAGGTTGATCAAGTTCAAGCGCGGCGCGCACCACAACGCCCACAGACCGCCGACCAGGGTGCAGGGCCAGAGCAGTTGCACCTGCGCGGCGCCCACGTTGGCCAGGGAGCCGGCCAGCCAGTTGAGGACACTTTGCGCCTGGGCCTCGACCAGAATCACCGTGAGCCGCGTCAACGCCGCGCATAACGCCGCCACGGCCACTCCGGCCAACACCAGGCGCCCTTGGGACGTGGTGGGCGACCAGGCGCCGCCGAGGCTGAACACCGTGACCCAGGCCAGCGCGCCCCCCACGCACGTCATCAACAAGGCGCCACCGGCAAAGGGCAGCGCCACCAGGCCGGTGGAAAACAACGCCAGGCCCAGCGCCGCCCCGGCGGTTACGCCGAACAGAGACGGCGAGGCCAGGCGGTTACGCGTGATGCCTTGCATCAATGCCCCCGCCAGGCCCAGGCAGGCGCCCACCAACGCCGCGCACACCGCACGCGGCACCCGCAGCTGGGCGACGATATAAGCCATGTTGCCGCCCGAGTGACCTTGGTGCACCAGGCCATTCCACGCATCCGCCGGGGTGATCACAAACGGCGACCAGCTATACAGCGAAAGCCAGAACAACCCGCCTCCCAACAGCACGATGCCGGCGGCGGCTAAACTGCGCTGCACGGTTATTGGCTCAGTACGGCTTTGCCGCCCTTGAGAATCGCCAGGGCGTCTTCGGCGATTTGCTCGGAGGCCAATACCCCTCGATTGCGCGCCCAACTGTCACCGTCCACTTCAGCCACATGCTGGTTGCGCACCGCGCCAAGCACCTGCCACAGCGGTTGCTTGCTCCAGGCGTCGACGATGCTCGGGCGGCGGTAATGGCCGACCAGCAACCAGCCCGGATCCAGCGCCAGCAGTTGCTCCAGGCTGACAAACTCCGTCGGCGCCGCCTTGGCACGTACCGACGGCACTTTCAGGCCGATGGCTTGCAATACGCTGCCGGCATAGGAGTCCGGGCCGTGCACGGAAAAACTGTCTTCACGCGCAACGCCGAACAGCACACTGGCACCTGCGGGGATCTGCTGTGCAATCGCCTTCAGGTGCTCACGGTTTTGCGCGATACGCGCCTCCATCTGCGGGCTCTTGCCCAACGCCTTGCCGATCAGTTCGGCGGACTTGAGGCTGCCCTGGTAATCCTCACCGCGCGAGGGCAGCAGCAAGGTCGGTGCGATACTGGAGAGGTCGCTATACAGCGCCTGGTGGCGGTTCAGGTCGGCGACGATCAGGTCAGGCTTGAGCCTGGCGATTTCCTCGATGCTCGGCTGCGAGCGCAAGCCCACGGACGTCCACTGGCCGATCGCCTGGCGCACCTTGGGCAACACGCGGTTGGCGTCGCCATCATCCGCCGCCCCGACAGGCGTGACGTCGACTGCCGCCAGGCTGTCGAGAAAGGAAAACTCCAGTACCACCACGCGCTTGGGCGCATCCGGCAGATGCACGGCGTGCTGGCCGTCATTGAGGTCGATGGGAGCGGCGCATAACACGCTTGAAGAGAACGCCAGGAGACAGGCGGCAAGGGTCGCAATGGAGCGCAGTAATCGCATGAAGCACCTCGGCGTTGACACACCCCGCCCAGGCAGGCCGGGGAAAACGGCGGGTACTATTCCACAACGGCGCGGTGCAATCAAAAAACATTCTTATTAACACCACGCCGGCCGACCAGACGGTCAATGGCTTATTGCGGCCATTGCTCAAGCAATATCGACACGAATTTTTCCGCCGCCGGCGAAAGCGATGCCCCACGGCGGTAGACCAGACCCAACGAGCGGTTCACCACCGGCTCGATCAACGGGACGCTGACCAAGGTGGGATGGTCCTCGGCCGGCATGGCCAGGCTCGGCATCGCCGACACCCCCAACCCAGCCTCCACCAGGCCCAGCGAGGTCGAGAGATGCTGGACTTCGTAGAACCACTGCGGCCGCCAGCTCAAGCCAGACAAGGCATGATCGAGCAGCATGCGGTTGCCGCTCAGGCGCCCGACGCCGATCAGGCGGTAATCGCTCAGTTCAGACCAGGTGACCGCACTGCGCTTGGCCAACTCATGATCACGCCGGCAGGCCAACACAAACGGTTCGCTGACCAAGGGCACGAACTCGATGTCCGGGTGCTGCCCACTCATCATGTTGATACCGAAATCAGCTTCCCCACGCAGGACCGCTTCAAGCCCCTCGTTGGCACTCAAGTCCAGCAGGCGGATGCGGATTTTGGGGTAGCGTTCGTTGTACAGACGAATCACCGAGGGCAGGAAATAGAACGCCGCCGTCGGGATGCACGCCAGGGTGACCCGGCCGATCTGGCGTTCGGCGAGTTCACGGATATTGAGAATGGACTCGTCGAAGTCGTCCAGCAGGCGGCGTGCCTTGGGCAGAAAATCGCGGCCGACGCTGGTGAGGCTGACCTTGCGCGTGGTGCGATCGAGCAACGCGGTGCCCAAGCCCTCTTCAAGTTTTTTGATCCGGCGGCTGAGTGCGGGCTGAGACAGGTGCAGGGCATCGGCAGCTTCGTGAAAACTGCCAAGTTCGGCGATCTTCACGAAAGATCGAATGTCGTTAAGCTCATAGTCCACGTTATGCCTCATCCGCTGCAAGGTTTGAAAAGAACATCCAGCGTAAATTTATCATTCGTAAAACGCAACAATCTCGTCAATTTTTGCATTTGATAGATCTTTTAAAGCTTGAGACTCTTGTTCGCAGAGCATCAATTAACTCGATTGATCAACAAGAGTCAGTATCATGCAAAGAATTCCCTGTGTGCTGATGCGTGGTGGCACCTCCAAAGGCCCGGTATTTCTAGCCTGGGATTTGCCGGCAGCGATTGAGGCCCGTGACGAGCTGCTGCTCAACCTGATGGGTTCCGGCCACGAGCTGGAGATCGATGGCATTGGTGGCGGCAGCCCGCAAACCAGCAAGGTCGCGATTGTCAGCCCCTCACTGCATCCCGATGCGGACGTTGACTACCTGTTCGTTCAAGTCATGGTTTCGCAACGCCGCGTCGACAGCGCACCCAACTGCGGCAACATGCTGTGCGCCGTCGGCCCTTTCGCCATCGAACAGGGCCTGGTCAAAGGCACGCCAGGGCGTACCCGGGTACGTATTCGCAATGTGAACACCGGGACCCTTATCCATTCGCAGGTGTACACACCGGATGGCAACGTCAGTTACGAGGGCGACACCGCCATCGACGGCGTGCCGGGCACCGCAGCACCGGTGCAACTGACGTTCCTCGATGCGGCCGGCAGCAAGACTGGCAAGCTCTTCCCCACCGGCAACACGCAGGATGTGATCGACGGTATTGCCGTCACCTGCATCGATATGGCGATGCCGATGGTGCTGATCGAGGCTGGCCAACTGGGCAAGCGCGGTGATGAAAGCCCGGCGGAACTGGACGCCGACAAAGACTTCCTGCGGCGGCTTGAGTCATTGCGGCTGCAGGCCGGCAAGGCCATGGGCCTGGGCGATGTCAGCCACAAAGTGATTCCCAAGCCGGTACTGGTCTCGCCTGCCAAAGCCGGCGGTACGATCCAGGTTCGCTATTTCATGCCGCACAACTGCCACCGGGCCCTGGCCATTACCGGCTCGATTGGCTTGGCCACCGCGTGCGTGATAGAAGGCAGCATCGTTGCGCAGATGCTCGGCGGGATCAGTACGCCGCGCCCTCAAGCGGTGCGTATCGAGCACCCCAGCGGCGGGATTGATGTCGTATTGTCCTACACCGGGCTTAACAGTGAGACAATCCAGGCATCCGTCGTTCGTACTGCGCGCAGGCTTTTTTCCGGCTACGTCTACGCCACAGATTCACAGCGCCTCGCCGGATAATTCCGGCGGTCGTTGGCATTTTTTGCATCCGCACAATTCTAAAAATGGGTGATGCCATGAAAGTTGTTAAATCGCTCTACTTCCAGATTCTCTGCGCCGTGGTACTGGGCATCGTGGTCGGGCATTTCTGGGCTCAGCAAGCCATTGCACTCAAACCGCTGGGTGATGCATTCATCAAGCTGATCAAGATGATGATTGCGCCCGTGGTGTTCTGCACCATCGTCACGGGCATCGCCGGGATGAGCGATAAACGCTCGCTCGGACGCCTGCTCAGCAAGACCCTGCTGTTGTTCCTGGGCTTGACGGTGATCAGCCTGCTGATCGGCCTGGTGGCGGTATTTGTGTTCCAGCCGGGCGCGGGCATGAACATCGATCCCAGCCAACTGAGCACCAAAGGCTTGACCCAATACACCGAGTCGGCCGCCAAGCTTGGGGTGGTGGAATTTTTCATGCATATCATCCCGGAGACGTTTATCGGCGCCTTCAGCAAGGGTGAAGTGCTGCCGGTGCTGTTTATTGCGGTGTTGTCCGGCTTTGCCTTGTCATCACTGGGCGAGCGTGGCAAGCCGGTGCTCGATGTGCTCGAGGCCGCCTCGCAGATGGTGTTCAAGATCTTCGCCTACCTGATGCGTTTCGCTCCGATCGGCGCCTTCGGTGCCTTGGCGTTCACCGTCGGCCAGTACGGCATCACGTCGCTGGGCTCGCTGGCCAAGCTGATCATGACCTTGTACATCGCCTGCGGTTTCTTCGTGTTCGTGGTACTGGGCAGCATTTGCCGCGCCAACGGTTTCAGCCTGTGGAAACTGCTGCGCTACTGCCGCGAAGAGTTCCTGGTGGTGCTGGGCACCTCCTCCACCGAGCCGGTCATGCCGCGCATGCTGGAGAAGCTCGAAGCGCTGGGTTGCAAAAAAGGCGTCGTGGGCCTGGTATTGCCCACCGGCTACTCGTTCAACCTGGACGGCACCGCGATCTACTTGTCGCTGGCGGCGATCTTCATTGCCCAGGCCTGCAATATCGACCTGAGCCTGACGCAGATCATCACCATGCTGGCAATCATGCTGCTGTCCTCCAAGGGCGCTGCGGGCGTCACCGGCAGCGGGTTCGTCGCACTGGCCTCGACCCTGACGGTCATTCACGACATCCCATTGGCCGGCCTGGCGTTGCTGATCGGCATCGACCGCTTCATGTCTGAAGCGCGGGCCCTGACCAGCCTGGCCAGCAACGCCGTCGCGACGGTGGTGATGTCGCTATCGGAAAATGCCTGCGATCGCGAAACGCTGCACCGGATGCTCGACGCCAAACCCTCTGCGGCACCGGTAGAAGCCTGGGAAGACTTGAAAGTCCCCAAACGCGCTTAGTACTCCCCCGGGCAACGCCCCTCCTGACTTGACTCCCTCCCCCGCCAGGCGCCTTTGCCCGCCCGGCGGGCCAGGGCTCGTGCGCCTCGGCGTCAGCCATTATTACGATAACAACAAGAGAATCGTCCTATGCTTGCTTTCCTTGGCTTGGCCATGGTGGTCGTATTCACCGTCCTCATCATGACGAAGCGCTTGTCGCCGATCGTCGCGCTCACCGTGGTACCTATCGTCTTCGCGGTGATCGGCGGTTTCGGCGGCACCACCGGCAAGATGATGCTCGATGGCCTGAAAATGGTCGCACCGTCTGCCGCCTTGCTGCTGTTTGCGATCCTGTTTTTCGGCCTGATGATCGATGCGGGCCTGTTTGACCCGCTGATCCGCAAGATCCTCAAGCGGGTCAATGGAGACCCGATGAAAATCGCGGTGGGCACCGCCCTGCTGTCGTTGCTGGTGGCACTCGACGGCGACGGCACCACGACCTACATGATTACCTGCGCGGCCATGCTGCCCCTGTACAAACGCATCGGCATGAACCCGATGATCCTGGCGACCATCTCCATGCTGTCGCTGAGCATCATGAGCGGCATGACACCCTGGGGCGGCCCCGCAACACGGGCGATCGCCGCGCTGGGCCTGGATGCCGGCGAATACTTCGTGCCGTTGCTGCCGACCATGATCGGCGGCGCCCTGTGGGTGGTGTTCACGGCCTTTCTACTCGGGCGAGCCGAGCGCAAGCGCATCGGTAACGTGCAACTGCAAAGCGGTGGCGGCAATTGCTATATCAACGCGATTCTTGAGGACACGCCGCACAAGCGCCCGAAGCTGGCGTACGTCAACCTGGCCTTGGTGATTGCGGTGATGGCGGCCCTGGTGATGGGGCTGATGCACTCTGCGATCCTGTTTCTGATCGGTTTTGTGCTCGCACTGATGATCAACTACCCGCAATTGGACATTCAGAAAGAACGCATCCTGGCGCACTCGGGCAACGCCATGACGGTGGTGCTGCTGGTATTCGCCGCCGGGATTTTTGCCGGGATCTTTTCCGGCACCAAGATGGTCGACGCCCTGGCCCAGACACTGGTCGACTGGATCCCGCCGTCCTGGGGCCACCTGTTCCCACTGGTGGTGGCAATCACCAGCATGCCGCTGACCTTCGTACTGTCCAATGACGCCTACTATTTTGGCGTGGTGCCGATCCTGGCCAATGCCGCCGCGGCTTATGGCATCGACCCGGTCGAAATCGCACGCGCCTCGATCCTGGGGCAACCCGTGCACCTGATGAGCCCATTGGTGGCCTCGACCCTGCTGCTGGTGGGCATGGTGGATCGCGATATCGGTGACTTCCAGAAAGCCACCGTCAAGTGGGCTGTGCTGACCTCCCTAGTCGTCACCGCGCTGGCCCTGCTGACCGGCGCCATCAGCCTGTTCATCTGAGACCCCACCGCCACTGCTGCCGTCCAACGCGCCTCGCTCAAGGGGCGCGTGCTGCCCTGCACCCCAATAACAACAATGAGAGAGTTGCCATGAACCCTGTGTATACCCGTCGGGCTCTGTTTTGCGCGTTGGGCCTGGTGCCCTTCACCGGTGCCAACGCCGAAGGCTTTATTGATGAAAGCAAGCTCAAGTTGCAGCTGCGCAATGTGTATTTCAACGAGAACTTTCGTGACGAGCACGGCATGAGCGCACGCGCTGCAAGAACCGCAAAAAGCGAACGCACGGAGTGGGCCCAGGGCTTCCTGCTGGATTATCAGTCCGGGTTTACCGCCGGCACCCTCGGCTTCGGCGTGGATGCCCTGGGGCTGTATGGCGTAAGGCTCGATTCAGGCCGCGGCCGCAGCGGCACCGGGCTGATGCCGGTGCACGATGACGGGCGGGCGGCCGGCGAATTTGCCAGCGCCGGCGCGACCGCAAAAGCCCGGTTCGCCAAAACCACCGTCAAGTACGGCACCTTGCTCCCCAAAACCCCGGTGCTGATTTACAACGATGCACGCTTGCTGCCCCAGACCTACCAGGGCACTCAAGTGAGCAGTAACGACATCGAGAACCTGAGCGTCACCGGCGGGCACCTGGACCGCTTCAAACTACGCGACTCCACCAACAGCGTGCCGATCGTGCCGGATGGCTACAGCGGGGCAAAATCGGGGGATTTCAACTACGCCGGGGCCGAGTACAAATGGGGTAAAAACATTCGCTTGAGCTATTTCTACGGGGAACTCGAGAACTTCTACCGGCAGAACTTCGCGGGCATCCAGTACGACCTGCCATTGGCCGGTGGCGTGCTGACCAGCGACCTGCGCTACTTCAATAGCGTTGATAGCGGCTCTGCCTACGCCGGCAAAATCGACAATGACATGCTCAGCGGCCAGTTATCCTACGCCATCGCCGGCCATACACTCGGCGGCGGCTATCAGGCCCTACACGGGGATGCCGGGTTGCCCTACATCAGCGGCGCAACCGTGTACTCGTTCAGCAACGCCGGTATCGGCAAATTCATCGAGGAAGACGAGAAGACCTGGATGCTCAGCTACGGCTACAACTTCGCCGCCGCCGGGGTGCCCGGCCTGACCTTCTCGACACGCTACCTGAGCGGCGACGACGGCAAGTCCACGACGACGGTCAAGGAGTGGGAGCGTGATACCGAGCTGGCCTACGTGGTGCAAGCCGGCACGTTCAAGGGATTGGGGGTGCGCCTGCGCAACTACGTCTATCGCTCTGAATTCTCCCGGGGCCGCGACAGCAACCGCCTCTACCTCACCTATGACATCGCGCTCTGGTAGGTCGATGTTCGCGGCCCTGGTGGGCCGCTTTGCTGCGGCAAATCACGAAAAAGCTCGAGCAATACCTGCTCCAGGATGCCGAAGAAACATCGGATCTGCGCCTGCTTCAACGCCTGGGGCCGGGTGACCAGATAAACCTCCATATCGGGAAGTTCTAGCTCGGGGAACAACTCGGTCAGGTCTTTGGCCAGGATACGCGGCAGGACAGCCACACCCATCCCCTGGCGCACCGACTCCAGCTGTACGGCAAACGAGTTCACGCTGATTTGCGCACGGTCCAGGCCCGCCGCCTTTGCGGCACGCATTTGCGGCAACATATCCAGCGGAGGCAGCAAGGCGATATTGACCGCCGTCTCCAGGGTCACCGGTGGCGATCGCTTCAGGTAGCCGGCATCCGCGAAGACGCCGTAGGCAAGCTTGCCGATGGGCCGATAGATCAGCGATGGCTCGCCCAGGTGCACGGTGCGGATCGCGATATCCGCCACGCCACGGACGATCTTGTGAAACTCGGCGGTGACCTGTAACTCCACGGAGCAGCGCGGATGCAGGGCCGTAAAACGCCGTGCGGCCTCCAGCACACCGGCAGAAAACCCTTCACCGGCACTGACCAGGACACTGCCCTGTAGCGCTGTGTGCGCCCCGGACAGGTCCACCGCCGTTTGACGCCGCAAGCCCTCCTCCGCAGCCAGGGCGACTTCCACCAGGGATTGGCCACGCGAAGTCAACCAACACCCTTCAACACCTCGCTCCACCAGCGGCTCACCGAGGGCCGCTTCCAGCTGGGTCAGGCGACGGGACACGGTGGACGCCGCGATACCCAGCAACTGGCCCGCCTGCAGAAAACTGCCACGCCGCGAGACGGCCAACAGCAGACGAAGATCATCCCAATTTGCCTGCACCGCCATACCCCTGATCCTCCATGGTCTGCAAATATGCAAAGCCATTATGCAACAGTCGCTGTTTTTCAGGCGTGGCCTCAGCGGTATATCTACCGCCCTTCGAAACGACTGGAATGACATGTATGACCAAGGGCCTCGACCATGACGCAGAACACGCGGTGATGCGCAACGTATTCGTTACGGGATCAACCGGCTTGCTGGGAAACAACCTGGTGCGGGAACTGGTCGCACGGGGCTACGCCGTCAAAGCGCTTGTCCGCTCAAAAGCCAAAGGTGAACAGCAGTTCAATGACCTCCCCACGGTGCAACTAGTGGTTGGCGACATGGCCGACATCGACGCGTTCGCCCCCTCGTTGCGCGGCTGCGATACGGTGTTTCATACGGCAGCGTTCTTTCGCGACAACTACAAAGGCGGCAGCCACTGGGAAGCGCTCGAAAAAATCAATGTCACCGGTACGCGAGACCTGCTTGAACAGGCCTACCGCGCGGGGGTCCGCCGGTTTGTGCATACCTCGTCGATTGCCGTGCTCGACGGCGCCCCAGGCTGCGCTATCGATGAGACATGCCTGCGCGCCGAAGCCGATGCGGACGACTACTACCGCAGCAAGATCCTCGCCGACCGTGTGGTTTTGACCTTTCTTGAAACGCATCCCCAGATGTTTGCCTGCATGGTGCTGCCGGGCTGGATGTGGGGCCCGGGTGATATCGGCCCGACGTCCTCGGGACAATTGGTCAAGGATGTCGTCAACGGCAAGTTGCCCGGGCTGATCCCCGGCACCTTCTCCGTGGTCGATGCGCGTGATGTGGCCTGGGCTCTGATTGCCGCGGCGCAAAACGGGCGACGAGGCGAGCGCTACCTCGCGGCCGGTCGGAACCTGACCATGCGCCAGTTGGTGCCTGCCCTGGGCCGGATCGCCGAGGTCAAAACCCCTGCCCGGCAACTGCCACTGCCCGTGCTCTACCTTTTGGCGGCGGTGCAGGAAGTGTATGCGCGCCTGACCGGCAAGCCGGTTTTGCTGAGCATGGCGACGGTGCGCCTATTGGTAAGAGAGGAGCACCGCACCGGCTTCAACCCGCGCAAGAGTGAACAAGAGCTGGGCCTGAGTTTTCGAGGGCTGGAGCAGACCCTTTCCGACACCGTGGCCTGGTATCGCAAGCATGGCGGGTTCAACAAAAACCAGGGCGCAACAGACAAGGTCTGATGCGTCACGGCCCTGCACAGAGCCGTGAACAGCGAATGGAATCATGCCGTCCGAGCGGCAATCGCCTCCACTTCCACCAGCGCACCGGGCAACGGCAAGGCCACCACTTGCAACGCGGTGCGCGTCGGTTTGTTGGGTTGCTCCGGCGTGCCGAAAAATTGCGTGTAGCCGCGCTGCAGCCCGGCGAAATCCAGCTGGCAGGCGGTTTCCTCGGCGCCCACCAGAAAGACGCGCAGTTGCACGATATCGCCCAGGTCGAGGTCTTGCTGGCGCAAGATCCTGCGGATTTTGTTGAACACCGAGACCGTCTGTATTTCGGTGTTGCCGTAGGCGGCCGGGACGTTAGGATCGACCAGGTCCGGCAAGGTACCGCTGACAAACACCAGGCTCGCCGATGCGGGCACGGTGACGGTCTGCGAGATCGGGAAATCACCGAGACCGGTGCGTTGAATGCTGTCGCTCATGGTGTTGCTCCTTATGAAGCGGCCACTGCCGCCATCTGTCGTTGATGAGTCACCCGTTCAGCCAGTTGCCCGACCACATGCCGCGCCGAGTTGGCCGCCGATTCCTGCCAGATACCCACGCCGCTCTGCACCAGGCCGTCACCGGCGAAATACACACGGCCGTGGGGTTGCTCCAGCAAGGCGCTGGCGTCGGCCGGAAAGTGTTCGCGTTGCAGCCAGGGGCCTTCGCTGTAGGGGACCTGCTCCCACGACACCGCCAGCGGGTGGCGCAAGTGCCTGGAGTAACCCGGATGCAGCCACTCCACGGCGTCCCTGGAGGTGGCGTACTGCTGGGCCAACGGCTGTGCGCCAAACACGTCGGCGCCCTCCCCGGTCACGTAACCGGCCACCAGCACACCTTCGCGGGTGTTGAGGTCGTTGCTCGGATACCACAGCAGGCGCGCCGGGTGTTCGATCCACGAGAGGCCGCCATAGGTGCGGTAGTCGGTCTCCCAGAAGCGCGGGGATTGCCACGCCACCTTGGTCGCCTGATCGCTGCGCGTGCTACGCAAGGCGGCCTTGATCGGGTCGCTGAAGTCGGTGTCGAGCCTGGCCAGGAGCGGCAGCGGCAAGGTCGAGACCAGATAATCAGCCCGCACCACCTGTTCGCGCCCGCTGCGCGAGTCGTGGTAGGTCACCGCCACACCGTCTTCAAGCTGGCGGATCTGCCGCACCTGGGCGCCCAGCTGCACCTGCCCACGCACGCGCTGGTAGAACGCCTCGGTGATGCGGTCCATGCCGCCCACGGGCTGGAACATGGTGGCCGAGAATTCCGGAAACTCGGTGTGCAACAACGCGCCCCAGAGTTCGGGGTGCAGCAGCCGATCCAGCGCCAGCGGGCGGCGGCTGGCGGGCAAGGCACCGGGATGGGCCGGTGAGTCCAGGTGGCCTGAACGAAGCGTGCCTTCGAACGCCAGCTCTTGGGACAAGTCGCCATACACCTGCAAGAACACCAGCAACCGGGTGCGTTCTTCGCCGCTCAAGACATCATCGAGGGCATCGCGTTGCACCGCCTTGGCCAGCAAACCGGACAGGTGTCCACGCGTGTCGTTGATCGCCTGGCCCACCGTGAACGCCGGCTGTTGCAGGTCCGGTCGCACCTGGGCGCCATGGCTGCTGTTGACCAGCACTTCCAGCGGCACCCCCAGCTCGCTGCAATAGTCGAGTATCGTGCGATGCTGGCTGGGAATCCGCGCCGGCCCCGCATTGAAGTAGTGGCCTTGGTCAAAGGCGGCGGTTTGCGTACGGCCGTCCAGGTAGTCCACGCGGTCGCCGTTACGGATTGTCCAGGTGCGCCCGCCGACTCGCTCGCGAGCCTCCAGCACTTGCACGCTGAACCCGGCGCGGCTCAGTTCCAGGGCGCTGACCAGCCCGGCGATACCGGCGCCGAGCACCAGCACGCGGGTGCCCTGCCCCAAGCCTGCGTTGAGTTTCAGAGGTTGCGGCCGGCGGTGCGAGGAAGGCCCCAGGCCCAATACCGCCAGGGCATCCTTGACGGCGTGCTCGCCGCCTATTGCAGCAATCGTCGAGAGTGCTTCACGTCGTGTCAGTCCCATGTCGTTGCTCCTAGTCCGGCAAGCCCGGTGGGTTGATCCGCGACTGGTCGACACGCTCCACATCCAGGCCCCAACGTTGCAGCACCTGTTCGTATTGACCACCGGCAATGGCGCCCTCCAACGCAGTGTGGATCGGCTTGACCAGACCGTTGTCCTTGCGGGTGGTCACGGCGATATCCGCCTGCAGCGGCCAGCCGCCATTCACGGTGCCGACACGCTTGATGCCGCCGGTGATCGCCGCCGAATAGGCATACACCGAATTGGGCCCGAACAACGCATCGCTGCGCCCCGACTGCACCGCCAACTGGGCGGCGGCCTGGTCGTCGAAGTACTGCAACAACGCAGGCTTGATGCCGGCCTTTTCATTGGCCTCGTTCCAGGCCAGCAGGACTTTCTCCTGGTTGGTACCGGAGCCGACAATGATCTTCAGCCCGGCAATGTCCGAGGCTTGCTTGATCTGGCTGATCTGGCTGGTGCTCTTCACATAAAAACCGAGCACATCCTGGCGATACGTGGCGAAGTCAAAACGCTTCTTGCGCGCCTCGGTCACGGTGACATTGCTGATCACCGCGTCGTATTTGCCCGAGCTGACGCCCAGGGGCCAGTCTTCCCAACTGGTCTGCACCACGTTGAGCTGCAGGCCCAAGCTGTCAGCGACCAACTGCGCGGTGTCGGCTTCGCTGCCGATGGTGGTCTTGTCATCATTGGCCAGCAGCGCCAGGGGTGGCCCGGCCACGCCGGACACGGCCACCGTGAACTTGCCCGGCTGGGCGAACTTGAAGCCCGGCGGGATCTGCGCGATGGCGGCTTCATTGCGCGGTGCATGGATGCGCACGCGGTCGGGGCTGAGGTCGACCTGTTGCACGGCGTACGCGCTGTGCGCGGTGCCGACGGCGAGCGTGAGCAAGGCCAGGCGGGCGGTGTGGATGAGCATGGGCAGTCACTCCTTGAACTAAAGCACTTTGCCGAGAAAGGCCACGGTGCGGGGATGTCGGGGTTGGCGGAAGATCTGTTCGGGCGGGCCTTCTTCGATCAGTTGACCGTCGCAGAGAAACACCACGTGGTCGGCCACTTCGCGGGCAAAACCGATCTCGTGGGTGACGATCACCAGGGTCACGCCCAGTTGGGTCAGGCCCTTGATCACGTCGAGCACTTCGCCCACCAGTTCCGGGTCGAGTGCCGAAGTCGGCTCATCGAACAGCAGCACCTTGGGGTCCAGCGCCAAGGCTCGCGCAATGGCGACCCGCTGTTGCTGGCCGCCGGAGAGCTGGCGTGGGTAGGCATCGGCCTTGTCCGCCAGGCCGACCTTGGCCAGCATCGCGGCCGCCTTGGCCCGCGCCTCGGTCTTGCTCCAGCGCTTATGGGCCAGAGGCGCTTCGGCGATGTTTTCCCAGGCGGTGAGGTGCGGGAACAGGTTGAAGTTCTGGAACACGAAACCGACGTCGATACGACGCTTGAGAATCTCGCGCTCCTTGAGCTCAAACAGCAGGTCGCCCTGGCGTCGATAGCCGACGTATTCACCATCGATGGTGATATGCCCGCTGTCGATCTTCTCCAGATGGTTGATGGTGCGCAGCAACGTGGATTTGCCCGAGCCGGAGGGCCCGAGGATCACCGTGACTTTGCCCGGGTCGATGGTCAGGTCGATATCCCGCAAGACCTGCTGGTGGCCAAAGCGCTTGCCCACGCCTTGGATCTGAATGCGCCCGGCGCGTGCCTCAGCCATGGGTTTTCTCCTTGAACCAGCCGCGCACGCGTTGCAGCGGCGTGGGCGGCAATACGCGGGCGGTGCCACGGGCGAAGTGGCGCTCGACGTAGTACTGGGCGCTGGTGAGCACGGTAGTGATGATCAGGTACCACACGGTCGCCACGATCAGCAGCGGGATGACCGCCTGGGTGCGGTTGTAGATGACCTGCACGGTGTAGAACAGCTCGGGCAAGGCCAGCACGTAAACGATGGAAGTGCCCTTGACCAGGCCGATGATTTCGTTGAAACCCGACGGCAGGATCGAGCGCAGCGCCTGGGGCAGGATGATGCGAAAGATGCGCCGCGAGGCGGGCAGGCCCAGGGCTGCCGCTGCCTCATGCTGGCCGGCGTCGACACCGATCAGGCCGCCGCGAATGATCTCCGCCGCATAGGCCGCCTGCATCAGGCTCAAGCCCAGTACCGCTACGGTGAATTGGCTGAGCACATCCACCGTCGACCACTCGGCGAACACCACCTCGGTGAACGGCACACCGAGCACGATGTGGTCATACAGATAGGCGAAGTTGTAGAGGATGATCAGCACCAGCAGTGCCGGTATCGAGCGGAAGAACCAGATGTAGCCCCAGGCCAACGCCGCCAGCAGCGGCGACCCCGACAGCCGCGCCAACGCCAGCGCGGTGCCGAGGATGACACTGAACACAGTACTGAGCAGCGTCAGCAGCAAGGTCTGGCCCAAGCCGCGCAGCACCGACGGCGAGAAGAACCACTGGCCGAACACGCCCCACTCCCAACGCGGGTTGGTGGCCAGGGAATGCACAATGGCGAGTAGCACCAATGCGGCGAATATCGACCCGGCCCAGCGCCAGGGATGCCGGGCGGGCACCACCTGCAGGGCCTTGATCGGCGGGGTGACGCGGGCCTGGCGAACCGGGCCGGCCTGATCAATCAGGTCATAGGATTTGGCGACGATCGGCATGTTCTGTTCCTCGCTCGTGCAGGCGTTAGAAGGCGTAGGTCAAACGGGTGTAGTAGTACCCGCCGGTAAAACCGTAGGGCGAATAGGTGCCGTAGCTGGCGAGCATGGTGCTGCTCGGCACGCCTTGTTTCTTGGGGTAGAGATCGAACAGGTTCTTGGCACCGACGGCGATGTTCAGGGCTTTGGTGAGGTTGTAGCCAAGGTCGAGGTCGGTGATCCAGCGGGCGTTGTAGACTCGGTCGAGGTCACGATTGGCCGAGGAGTTGACCTCCTTGTACGACCCGTAGCGGGTCAACGCCAGGTTGAGGTTGAAACGGTCGATGCTCCAGTCGCCGCCCAGGATCAGCTTGGTATTGGGTTGCACACCGGTGATCAGGTTGCGGGCCTGTCGATCCATCAGATCGTAGGCGGTGCCCAGAATGGTGGTGGATGCCTGGTAATTGAGGATCCGGGTCTGGTTCCAGTTGAACGCCGCCGTCCATTTCAACGCACCGAATTGGCCGAGGTCCTGGTTGTAGTTGCCCACCAGGTCGAGCCCCTTGGTACGGGTGTCGGCACCGTTGATGAAGTACTGGCCGCCGGACGTGGAATTGATGCCGTTGTTCTGCAACACCTGGGTGACTTCGGGGCCGAGCAAGGTGCCGGTGAGGGTGATGCGGTCGCGCAAGTTGATCACGTAGGCATCGGCGGTGAAGTTCAGGCGGTCGGAGGGTGTGAAGGTGAAACCGAGACTGAAGTTGGTCGAGCGCTCGGGCTTGAGATCCTGCGCACCGAGGGCTTTGGCCGCCGCCGAGCCCACCGGCAATACACCGTAGTTGATCGATTGATACACACCATCAACCACCCCGTACGTGGTGGAACGCGCACTGAACAGGCTGTTGGCCAGGGACGGTGCACGAAAACCATTACTGACCGTGGCCCGCACGGCCAGTTGCGGCGTGAAATCGTAGCGGGTGGTCAACTTGCCGCTGCGGGTGGCGCCCACGCCTTCGTTGTAATGCTCATAACGAAAGGCCGTGCCGACGTACCAGTCCGGCAGCGGGTTGAACCCCACATCGACGTAACTGGCCAGGCTGTTGCGCGAGGCGCTGCTTTCTTCAGCCGGCGAAATGCCGTTGGTGACCTGGGCCCCCGACGAGGCGCAATTACCCGGCGCCACGCAGTAGCCGCCGTTGGCATAGGAGGCGTAGTCACCGGCCTGCACCTCATACGTGTCGCGTCGATGCTCGAAGCCGTAGGACAGATCGAGCGGCTTTTGCAGGCCGATATCGAAACCGCGCTTGAAGTCCAGGTTGGTGGTCAGCTCGGTGGAGATCCAGGTGCCGGAGGTAAAACTGTTCGGCGTGGCTTCACCCAGGGATGGGTTCTGGTTATGCGTGGTGCCCTGCTCCGCTTCGTTGCGCCCGTAGGTGGTGGACAAGTCCCAGTTCCACTCACCGACGCTGCCTTTGCCGCCGACGGCCGCCTGGAAATCGTCCTCGTCGATGTACCAGGTAGGCGTGTAACCGGCCGGGTAACCATTGGGCCCGGTAGTGATGGTGTTGGTGATGGTCGGCAGGCGAAAGTTCTGGCCCTGCTCGGCCTTGCGCCGCGAATAGGTGGTGAAGGAGTACAGGCTGAGGCTGTCATCAATCGGCAGCTCGGCGTTGTAGCCCAGGGTCAGCAGGTTGGTCTTGGGCGTGCCGTAGCCGCCATAAGTAGCCTTGCCCGCCAGGCCATACGCCTGCTCATAGGTGTAGCCGTTGGCGCTGGCTTTGTTGTCGTCATTCTGGCTGCGCGCATCCAGCGCCAGTTGCAGGATACCGCCGTCACCGATCTCGAAGCCTTTGTTGAGGCTTTGCTGCACGGTCTGCTTCTTGCCGTCGTAACCCTGGCCGATGTTGGTGACCGAGGTGCCGCCGGTGTCGGCCTTGAGAATCACGTTGATCACGCCGGCAATGGCATCGGATCCGTACTGGGCGGCGGCGCCGTCGCGCAGCACTTCCACATGGTCGATGGCGCTGATGGGGATCAGGTCCAGATCGGCCGGTGCCGCCCCCGTGTTGATACCGTTGATGTTCAGCGTGGCGCTGGTGTGGCGGCGCTTGCCATTGACCAGCACCAGCACCTCGGCGGCGCTCAGGCCACGTAGGTTGGGCGCACGGGCAATGCCGCTGGCGTCCCAGCCGGTTTTTTCCGGCAAGGTGAGCGACGGGATGACCGCGCTCAAGGCTTCCATCAGGCCGGGCTTGCCGGTGCTCTGCAACTGCTTGGCGCTGACCACATCGATAGGCACCGGGCTGCTGGTGACCGTACGCTGCTCGGCGCCACGGTTGCCGGTGACGACCACCGTGGTCAGGGTACTGTCGTCCTGGGCTTGTGCAGCGTTGGCCAGCATGGCCAGTGCCAGCGCGGCGGTGGGTTGCAAGACTTGTTTCATATCCACTCCAGCATTTCCAAATCGCGAAGTCGGGCAGACACGCCGTCGTGGTGACGGCGCGGTGTCAGAAGGTGTTTCGGCGGTTTGGGCTAGGTGTGGCGAGGGGGTTGAATCAGCAACATGGGTTGAGCTCCCTTCCAACGATTCGCGGCGGGCTCAGGGGTTGATCACCCTGGCATGGTGCGCGGAATCTGAATCACGCTGGGCACCATCCGGGGTCAGGGGTAGGCTGTTGAGTCCAAACATAACGGAATGGATTTCAAAAATATAATGCTGTTTTGGTATAAGCTAATATTCTCTAATTTTATTATTTATAAAAATCTTTATTCATATTAAGAATGTTTTATGGATGATCTGAGTCCTGGTGACACCCGTGTGCTTTCGCGTTCGATCAAGTGGCACTCCAACCGACTCAATCGTTGCACCTCATGTTCAACCGGCAGTACGCCGAGACTTTCCAGCACGCGGGTCGCGGCCAGAACACCTATCTCCAATGCGGGCGGCTTGATCGTACTCAGGCTGGGCAACAGCATTTCGGCGAACGGATAATCGCCGAAACCCAGGACCGCGCAGTCCTGGGGGATGTTCACACCGGCGCGCTGACCGGCGAGCAATCCACCGGCGGCCAGGTTGTCATTGGCAAAGAAGATTGCATCAGGCGGCGTGGCGTGGCGCATGAGCGCGTCCATTGCCTGCTTGCCGGCTTCGAACGGAGCGCTGCCGGCATCGGGGGTAAAGACTCTGGGCTGCACACCCAGCTCGATCAGCGTCGCGGCAAAACCTTCACCTCGCTCCATCGCACTGAAGTCACCGGTGGCGCTGTTCTGTACAAAAGCGATGCGGCGGTAGCCCTGGCCGTGCAGGTAACGCGCAGCGGTGACGCCCACTTCGTAATGGGAGAAGCCGATCTGTAACGGTTCGCGCTCGGGCACGTAATCCCAGGTTTCCACCACTGGAATATCGACGTCGGCGATCATCTTTTCGGTGCCGGCACTGTGAAAACGGCTCGTCAGCACCAGCGCCGCCGGCGACCAACCGAGGAATGCGCGCACTGCCCGTTCCTCCTGCTCGGCACTGAAGTAACTCGACGCCAACAAGAGCTGATAACCATGCTGAGCGAGGGTGTCGCTGACCCCCTGTAGAGTATTGGCGAAGATCGGCCCGGAAATATTCGGGATCACCATCGCCACGATGCGCCCTCGAGCCGACGCCAGCCCGCCAGCAACCAGGTTGGGCACGTAACCCAACTCAGCCACCACCTCGGCAATGCGTTCGCGGCGCTCCACCGAGACTTGCTCCGGCTGGTTGAAATAGCGTGACACGGTGATCGCCGACACGCCTGCCTGTCGGGCGACGGTGTTGAGGGTAACGCGCCCTGCGCCACGACGTTTACGCGGTTTCTCTTCGCTCACAAGGCCATCCTGATAAAAACCAAAAAGAATATAGGGCTAATTTTTAAATATTTGACGTTCTAAAACGCGCCCAACAATAATGCCGATGTTAGCGCTAACAAAGCGTAATGTCTGCTACTCGCTCGAGCGAATGCCAAAGACGATTTCACAGGCGTTACCGTCGTAGAACGGTAACGGTCCAGGGCATTTTTTGAGCGGGCAAAGCATGTACAACTTTCCAAGACACTCTCAACTGCTGTTTCTCGCCGGCCTCACCATGCTGCCCTTGCCGGGCGCATTTGCGGCCGACGAGCAGGAATCGACGCTCAACGCCGTGACCGTCACTGCCACTCGCCGTGAAGAATCGCTGCAGAAAGTCCCAGTGGCCGTCTCCGTGCTGGATGGCGAACAACTGGAGCGTGACAACCGCAACGGTGTGGCCAGTATCGCCCAGCAGGTACCGTCGCTGAACTTCCGCACCGGCGCCTCGAACAAGGACACCTCGCTATTCGTGCGCGGCGTGGGCACCATCTCCACCTCCCCCGGTGTCGAGCCGACGGTGGCTACGGTGATCGACGGCGTGGTCTACGCCCGCCCCGGCCAGGCCACCCTGGACTTGCTGGACCTGGAGCGCGTCGAAGTGCTGCGCGGCCCGCAAGGCACACTGTTCGGTAAAAACGCGTCGGCCGGTGTGCTGAACATCACCAGTAAAGCGCCCAGCGCCGAACCCCACGGCTATATCGACCAGTCCTGGTACAGCGGCAACGAAAGCCGCACCCGTTTCGGCATCGGCGGCAGCCTGGTGCCGGATGTGCTCAAGGGGTCGATCAGCACCTTGTTCGGCAGCTACGACGGTAATGTCGACAACAAGCATAACGGGCAAGAAGTAAACGGTTACAACCACAAGGGCATCCGCGGCAAGTTGGAATTTACCCCCAACGACGACGTGAAATTGACCCTGATCGCCGACTACATGCAGTCCCACGACGACGCGCCAAACGGCGTGGTGAGCAAGTCCCTGACCCCGGCGTTCGCCAACGCGCTGGCGCCGGTGCGCGCTTCCGGCGACAACCGCAACATCAACACCGACACCCGCAGCCATGTGGAAGACACCAACAAGGGGCTTTCGGCCCAATTGGACTGGAACCTTGGCGACTACACCCTGACCTCGATCACCGCGTGGCGCGGCTGGGATAACACTCAATACCAGGACGGTGACCGCCTGGGCACGGTGACTGCCACGTTCCCCGGCACCGCCGACAAAGGCGAGCTGGCGTTCGATCAATACTCACAGGAACTGCGCCTGGCCTCACCCAAAGGTGAGTTTCTTGAATACGTCGGTGGCCTGTTCTACATGCACGGCAAGGATGAAGAAACCTATCAGCGTACGCTGACGACTCCCTCGCGCACCGACCGTGGCGTCGCCGACTACAGCACCACCAGCGACAGCAGTGCAGTATTCGGCGAGACCACGCTGAACTTCACCTCGCGCTTTCGCGGCATCGCCGGACTGCGCTACACCCATGACGAGCTGAAATATGCTCACCGCCGTGTCTCCACCTCGGCCACCACGGTCAGCGGGATTCAACCCGCCACGTCCAGTTCGGGCTCGGTGAACGAGGATGGATGGTCCGGCCGTCTGGGCGTGCAGTACGACATCAGCGACAACCTCACCAGTTACCTGACTTACTCGCGTGGCTACAAAGGCCCGGCTTACAACGTGTTTTTCAATATGCAACCGCGTGACACCAGCGCGCTCAAGCCAGAAACCTCCAACACCTGGGAAGCCGGGGTCAAGGCCACGGCCTGGAACAACCGCCTGACGACCAACCTGGCGGTGTTTCACAGCGACTACGACAACTATCAGGCCAACTTCTTTGACACGGTTGCCGGCCAGGTCGTGACACGCTTGATCAACGCCGGCAGCGTCAGCACTGAAGGTGTCGAGCTGGATTACGCCTTGCAGGCCACCCAACAGCTCAAACTCTCCGGCGCCCTGGCGTATACCCGTGCGCGCATCGATGAATTCGCCTGCCCGGCCGGCGCAGCGGCAACCTGCAACGTCAATGGCAAGCCATTACCCTTCAGCCCGGACTGGAAAAGCTACATACGCGCCGACTACAGCATCCCGTTGGACAACGGCCTGGATATCGAACTGGGTACCGACTACAGCTGGCAGAGCGAAGTGCAGTACGACATCAGCCAGAACGTCGACACCCGACAAGGCGCCTACGGGATCTGGAATGCCAGCGTCGCCCTGGCCGACTACAGCCATGGCTGGCGCGTGGCCCTCCTCGCCAAGAACCTTGCCGACAAGTCCTACTCGCCGCTGCTGGCCAGCGGTGGCAACTACATCTACCGCGCCGTGCCCCGTGACGATGAACGTTACTTCGGCGTGCAACTGCGCAAGGACTTCTGAGCATGAGCCGTCAACTGAAGCTCGGCGCCTTTCTCATGGCCACCGGTCACCACGTCGCCGCCTGGCGTCACCCGGATGTACCGGCCAATGCCGGGCTGGATTTCGCCCAATACAAACATTTGGCACGCGTGGCCGAAGCGGCAAAATTCGATGCCTTGTTCGTGGCTGACAGCATTGCAGCGGCCACGGGCGAGATTGCCAGTCACATGGCGCGTTCGGACCATTTTGAGCCGCTGACCTTGCTGTCGGCGCTGAGTGCCGTGACCGACCACATCGGCCTGATCGCGACAGCGACCACCACGTACAACGAGCCCTACCATGTGGCGCGTAAATTCGCCTCGTTGGATCACTTGTCCAATGGGCGGGCGGGCTGGAACCTGGTGACGTCTGACGCTGCCGCCGAGGCGCAGAATTTCGGCCGCGACGAACATCTGGGCCATGCTGAGCGTTACAGTCGTGCGCGGGAATTCCATCAGGTGGTGACCGGGCTGTGGGACAGTTGGGAAGACGATGCCTTCGTGCGCGACAAGGCCAGCGGCACCTACTACGACCCGGCGAAGCGGCATGTGCTGGATCACGTCGGCGAGCACTTTCGCGTCAAAGGCCCACTGAATGTGGCGCGCTCGCCACAGGGCCAGCCCGTGATTGTGCAGGCGGGCTCGTCAGAAACCGGTCGTGAGTTGGCGGCGCAAACCGCCGAGGTGGTGTTTACCGCGCAGACGTCACTGGAACAGGCCCAGGCATTTTACGCCGACCTCAAAGGGCGCCTGGAAAGCTACGGGCGCGCGCAGGATTCGCTGAAAATCATGCCGGGCATGTTTGTCGTGGTCGGGCAGACCGAAGCCCAGGCGCAGGCGAAATTCGAGGCATTCCAGGCGCTGGTCGAGCCGCAAGTCGGCGTGGCATTACTGGGGCGCATGCTGGGCAATTTTGACCTGTCGGGCTACCCCCTCGACGGGCCACTACCCGAACTGCCCTTGACCGACAGCGGCCAGCGCAGCCGTCAGCAACTGCTCAGCGAGCTGGCCAGTCGCGAGCACCTGACCCTGGCGCAACTGGGCCGGCGCATTGCCGGTGGCCGCGGGCATTACAGCGTGATTGGCACACCTGTGCAGATCGCCGATGAGCTGCAGCGCTGGTTCGAAAACAACGCGGCCGATGGTTTCAATATCCTGGTACCGCACCTGCCGGGCGGGCTTGAAGATTTCGCCCGGTGGGTGGTGCCCGAACTGCAACGGCGTGGCCTTTTCCGCACCGAATACACCGGCGCTACCCTGCGTGAAAACCTCGGTTTGGCGCGCCCTGCCAATCGTTTTGAAAGGACCTGACATGGGGATTTGTCTGCCGGAACCGCCTGCTGCCTAAAGCCATTGAAGTCAAAAACGCTGTCGATGGCGGCATTCGTGGATGAGATGGCTTTGCTGAAAAAATTCCGTCACCCAAGGCCGAGCACCTTGATCGCATTCTCTTTCAGAATCAAAGCATGGACTTCCTCTTTAAAACCGGCCTGGGTGAAATCCTTCATCCAGCGATCCGGGGTAATCAACGGATAGTCAGAACCAAACAACATCTTATGTTTCAGCAAGGTATTGGCGTACTGCACCAACTGAGGTGGGAAGTACTTGGGCGACCAACCCGACAGGTCGATGTAGACATTCGGTTTGTGCAGGCACACCGACAGTGCCTCATCCTGCCAAGGCCATGAGGGGTGCGCCAGGATGATTTTCATCTCGGGGAAGTCCGCTGCGACATCGTCCAGGTGCATAGGGTTGGAGTACTTCAAGCGCAACCCTCCTCCCCCCGGCATGCCACTGCCGACACCTGAATGGCCACTGTGGAAAATGGCCGGCAAGCCAGACTCCGCAATGACCTCGTACAGTTGATAGGCCATGCGATCATTCGGGAAAAAACCCTGGCAGGTCGGATGAAACTTGAACCCTTTGATACCGAAATCCTCGATCAGACGGCGCATTTCCCGAACCCCCATTTTTCCTTTATGGGGATCCACACTGGCGAACGCCATCATCATGTCAGCGTTGTCCTGAGCGGCGCGAGCCACCTCTTCGTTGGGCACCCGCCTGCGCCCGATCTCGAATTCCCAGTCGACGGTGAACATCACCAGGCCGAGCTTGCGCTCACGGTAATAAGCAATGGTTTCGTCGATGGAGGGTGGTGAACCCGATTTGAAGTATTTCCGTTTGGCGTCTTCGAACTCGATGCGATAGTCATCATCCGGTTCATGACAGGAGAACTCGGCATGGGTGTGCACATCGATAGCGACCAGATCGGCGATGTTCATTTCAGCTCCTTCAACAGTCAGGCAAACGGCAAGCTAGCGGCGAACATTCGCCAGTTGCCGATCCGGATCGATACCGGCGTGCGGCGCCTCGGTTTTTTTGGCGCGTCTACCGTTTTTGTTGAGGCGAAATTAGCCTTCCAAATTAGTTATGTCAATTAATTGTTTTCTACCGAAGAGCAAACCGACTGACTCGCCTTGACTCCGACCCCCCTCCTCAAAACCTCGTAAATCTTGCAATAATAGGCGACATCAGATCATTAAAAATCAGGCTGACTTAACATTGACGAGGCTGTTTCCGACATCTAAAACCGACAACTAGTTAATTAAATAAACCAAATAAAGGGCCCAGCGTTCATCTCCCGGGAGGGCAGCGGCTGCGACGCCTACCGCGAATGGCAAGTTTACGCCTGACCCGACCAAGCTCTCGTGCCAAACTCCAGCGACTCCTAAACCACAAACGGTGTTGAAATGGTGCGTTTGCTTGCTGTCTCGGGAAGTCTGCGTCAGGCCTCTTCCAACTCAATTTTGTTACGAGCAGCGGAGCGTCTCTGCCCCGAAGGGATATTGATCACGCATTACGAAGGCATCGGAGAATTGCCACACTTCAACCCGGACCTGCTCGAAGATCCCCCCGAGACCATCATGGCGCTACGCTCAATTATCGGGCAGGCGGATGGGCTTTTGTTTTCATGCCCCGAGTACGCCAGGGGTATTCCCGGCGCCTTCAAAAACATGCTCGATTGGCTCGTCAGCAGTGAAGAGTTCCCAGGCAAGCCCGTCGCACTTTTCAACGCTTCCCCCAGGGCCAGCCACGCGCAAGCCGCATTGCGGCTGGTCTTGGATACGATGTCAGCCCGCATCGTCGAGGAAGCGTCAATTACCGTTAACCTGCTGTCCAGCCAGTTGAGCGCCGAGGGCATCATCACCGATCCGGTGATGGGGCCACTGATGGGGACTGCGCTCGACGCGTTTAAACGGCACCTCGACAATCAAAACCTTATGGCCTGCTGATGAGGGTGTGGTGCCAGCGATTCAGCCGATATCGACATTCATGGCGATGTCCCAGGTGCCGGCGCCGTTTTTAGCCAAGCCGATCATCATCAGGCCGAGCCACTCGAGCGTCTGGGCCATCTGCAGGCCGCCAACATCCAACGGACGCAGCCCTAGACTCTCGAGGAAGGTCGAGACGCGCGCCTTGGCATCCGCATCGTCCGCCGCGATGAATGCGTCGAGGCGCTCATCCTTCACCAGTACATGGCCGAAAAGGGTATTGAACGCCTTGACGACATGCGCGCTGGCCGGAGCCCCCTTGGCGATCTCCTGCGCACCGGAACTGCCGTGGGGAGTAACGAGGCCCAAGAGATCGGGAGCGACCGGGTTGGTGATATCGATGATCACCTTACCATCGAGCGCTTGCCCAAAATCGGCCAGCACGGCAACCGCACTGGTGTACGGTACGGCGAGAATAACGATGCTGCCCGTCGGAGTGGCACCGTAAGCCCCTGTGATCGCTCCAGATGCGAGCTTGTCGACAAGCGCCTGCGCCTTGGCGGAGTCGCGGCTGACAATCTCGACGGTGTGTCCGGCCCTGGCGATACGGCCGCCAACAGCCGCTGCCATGCCTCCCGAACCGATGATGCTGATCGTGCTCATTGCAGTCTCCGTTTGAAATCGGGGCGTTTTTCATTGCCTGTGGACGGGTTACACCGTCACCTCATCAGGCGGCCGGAAAGTAATGACCGCTATCAAGGTCGGCGAAGAGTCCGGGTTGGGTCGGTTCCCAACCAAGCACCCGCCGGGTGATAGCGTTCGATGTCGGGGTATCCAGCGTGACCAGATTCGCAAGGAATCCGAAGTATCCGGGTAACATCAGCACGTCAGAGGGGATAGACACGGCCGGCAGATTCAACCGGCTGGCTATAGCTTCAGCGATCTGGCGATACGGGATAGCCAGGTCGGCGATTGCATGCCAGCTTCTGCCCGCCGCACCTTTTTCCAGCGCCAGGCGAAACACACTGGCAAGATCACGGGCATGCACGGCCCCCCAACGGTTGGCCCCCTCTCCCGGGTAGCCGACGACACCCTTTTCCTTGGCCAGCCCGATCAACAGCGGAAGGAAGCCCGCGTTATCGGTGGAGCTGTGCATGATCTCAGGGATCCGCACGATAGAAGACCGTATGCCCTTTTCGGCGAGACTGATCACCGTGGTTTCCACGATGTTCCGAACACGCAGAGTGTTCTTGTACGGGGCGCCGCCAGGCAGCGGCGGATCCTCCTCGGTGGCCGGCCGGCCCAAGCCTTCCCATCCGGGCGAGCCGACGCTTCCAGACACGACCAACGGTTTTCCGCTTCCGGCCAATGCTTCGCCATAGGCGAGCATGATCTCCAGCTCTGCGGCCGCAACAGCGTTGATCCCTCCAGTTGGAATCAGATCCTGCCGATGCGCGAGGTGAATGACGCCGTCCGCGGCCGCGGCCGCGTCCTTGAGCCCGTCGAGATCCTCAAGATTGCCGCGATGTACCTTGGCGCCAAGCGCAGCAGCCTCCGCTGCAGCCGTGTCGGACCGAGCCAGGGCAGTGACTTCATGCCCGGCGGCGATAAGGTCGGTGATGATGTACGGACCGGAATGACCGGTGCCTCCGGTAACAAAAACATGCATATGAGAGCTCCTCGTGGGTGATGGGGGACGGGAAGGCGCTATTGCGTCCAAGGCTGCTGGTGCAATCCAGCGAATCACTCAACGTGGGATCCATGCTGATCACTTTGCTTGCAAAAAACAAGTGATATAGAGAAATTTACTTGTTCCATGCAAGTGATGCTAAGATTCAGACATGAAGACAACTCTTAAAGAAGACCTCCGGTCGCATTGCGCAGTGAACTACGGCGTGGAGATTTTCGGCGACCGGTGGTCGCTCTTGATCATTCGCGACATCATTTTTGTTGGAAAGAAGACGTATGGAGACTTCCTGAAATCGGAAGAGGGAATTGCGACCAACGTCCTTGCTTCCCGACTCGCCTTTCTGGAAGAGCAAGGCGTTCTCTCGAAAGCGCCCAGTCCCGACGACAGACGTAAAGACTTTTACACCCTGACCGAGAAAGGCCTGGACCTCATCCCCATTGTGATCAGCATTGTGCTTTGGAGCGCGAAGCATGATTCGAAGTCGTACGTGCGACGACGCAAGGATTTTGTTGCTCGATTAAGTCAAGACCCGATGCAGGTGAGCGAGGAAGTGAAGGCATTGGTTCGTAATGGCGGATGCATCTTTCCCCAGAGCGGGGGATGACCAAGGTAGTAAACGCGCCCTGCCATAGGGCAATTAGTACGTGTCCGATCGTATAAGTTGTGGCCTATCAGCGAGGATCGGAAGCCGGCGGTGCCCTCTCTTTAATCAGACTGTGGCTGCCCTTCTACACGAGGGAGATCGCGTCAAAGTGCCGATCACGATCCATCAACCGAAGATCAAGTCGTTAAAGATCAACTGGTCCAGCTGCTGCAGCTGATTATGGAGGTAAACGGGTGTGAGCGACGGCTTCACGTGGGCCGGCGCTGAGCATTTTGAGGAGGGACGCAGATGCCCCCCGCAAATTCCCCACGCATGAAAAAGCCCAACTCGCTAGAGTTGGGCTAAGTCATTGAAAAATATGGTCGGGACGGAGTGATTCGAACACTCGACCCCTAGCACCCCATGCTAGTGCGCTACCGGACTGCGCTACGCCCCGACTAGGCGTGTTACTGGGTTCGCTTCGCAACGAAGCGATGAGGAATATACCGCAAGCTTTTGAAATGTGGAAGTATTTTAAAAGCCGGAATTACTTCTTCAAAACTACCAGCACATCTTCGAGTTCGGAGATCATCTGGCGGATCAGTTGCTTGTATTGGGTGGTGTCGTCTTTGGCTTCATCACCGGACATACGCTGACGCGCGCCGCTGATGGTGAACCCCTGGTCGTACAGCAAGGCACGGATCTGTCGGATCATCAGCACGTCCTGGCGCTGATAATACCGACGGTTCCCGGTGCGTTTGACGGGGTTGAGTTGAGGAAACTCCTGCTCCCAATAGCGCAACACGTGCGGTTTTACCGCACAGAGCTCGCTGACTTCACCAATGGTGAAGTAGCGTTTGCCAGGGATGACGGGTAGCTCGTCGTTATGACTTGGTTCCAGCATAAGCCTCAACTCGGGCCTTCAACTTCTGCCCTGGACGAAAGGTGACCACACGGCGAGCCGTGATCGGGATTTCTTCTCCCGTTTTTGGATTGCGGCCAGGCCGCTGGCGTTTGTCCCGCAGGTCAAAATTGCCGAAACCGGACAGCTTGACCTGCTCATTGTCTTCCAGAGCGTGCCTGATTTCTTCAAAAAACAGCTCGACCAATTCCTTGGCCTCGCGCTTGTTCAGACCCAGCTCTTCGTACAGACGTTCCGCCATCTCAGCTTTCGTCAAAGCCCCCATACGTCACTTCCTTAACGTGGCGTTCAACCTTTGTTCGAGCGAGGTGAGGATATTTTGTGTCGTGGTATTCACCTCATCGTCATTAAGAGTGCGCGATGGATGCTGCCAGGTCAAGCCAACTGCAAGGCTTTTTCTATGCGGATCAATACCTTTACCCTGATAGACGTCAAATAGCCTGAGGTCTGTCAGCCATTCCCCTGCATTTTCACGGATTACATCCAGAACGGCAGTGGCGGCGACTTCACGGTCAGCGATCAGGGCCAGGTCGCGACGCACTTCAGGGAAGCGCGACAACTCGCTGAATTTAGGCATTTTGCCCGAAGCCACTTCAGCCAGGACCAGCTCGAACACGAAGACCGGACGATCAAGGCCCAGGGTTTTCGACAGCTCGGGGTGAATGGCACCCAGGAAGCCCACCAGGCGCCCTTCTCGCTCGATGCGCGCGGTCTGGCCTGGGTGCAACGCCGGGTGGCTGCCTGGCACGAACGTAAAGTCGTCCAGTGCACCGGCGAAGCCCAATACCGCTTCCACATCAGCTTTAACGTCGAAGAAGTCCACGGCATCGCGGCCTTGCGCCCAGCCTTCCGGCAAGCGACTACCGCAGACGACACCGGCCAGCATCGGCTCTTGCTTCAGCCCGTCCAGTTGCCCCACAAACCGCAAGCCGCTTTCAAACATGCGCACGCGATCTTGCTGACGGTTCAGGTTGTGCGAAAGTGCTTTCACCAGACCCGGCCACAGCGACGAACGCATGGCCGCCATGTCGTTGGAGATCGGGTTTGCCAGCAGCAGCGGTTCAACACCTGGGTTGAACAGTTCGAACTGTTTCGGATCGATGAAGCTGTAGGTCACCGCCTCCTGATAGCCACGGGCGACCAGCAGACGACGCAGCTCAGGCAGGTGCGCACGCGCCTCGGCCTTGGGTTGTGGCGCCAGGCGTGCTTGCGGATAACGAACCGGCAAGCGGTTGTAACCGTACAGGCGGGCCAGTTCTTCGATCAGGTCAACTTCCAGGCTGATATCGAAGCGATGGCTCGGCACTTCAACGCGCCACTGGCCTTCCCCACTAGAGGAAATGCCCAGGCCGAGGGCCGACAACAGTTGCTCGATTTCAGCGGGGTCAATGACCAGGCCAAGCATCTGTTCAACGCTTTTGGCACGCAGGGTGATCGGCGCAACGGACGGCAGGTGCTGCTCACTGACGGTTTCAGTGATCGGACCGGCTTCGCCACCGGTGATTTCCAGCAGCAGGCCAGTAGCACGCTCCATGGCTTCACGGGCCAGCTTCCAGTCCACGCCACGCTCGTAGCGATGCGAAGCGTCGGTGTGCAGGCCGTAGGAACGCGCCTTGCCAGCGATAGCAATCTGATCGAAGAACGCGCTTTCCAGGAAAACATCGCGAGTGGTCGCAGATACGCCGCTGTGCTCGCCCCCCATCACGCCGGCAATCGCCAGGGCGCGGGAATGGTCAGCGATGACCAGGGTATCGGCGCGCAGGGCAACTTCCTGGCCGTCGAGCAGAACCAGCTTTTCGCCTTCCTCAGCCATGCGTACGCGGATACCACCGTTGATTTCGGCGAGATCGAAGGCGTGCAGCGGCTGGCCCAACTCCAGCATCACGTAGTTGGTGATGTCGACGGCAGCATCAATACTGCGCACGTCGGCACGGCGCAGACGCTCAACCATCCACAACGGGGTTGGCTTGGACAGGTCGACGTTACGGACCACGCGCCCCAGGTAACGTGGGCAAGCGTTTGGCGCCAGCACTTCAATGGAACGCACTTCGTCGTGCACTGCCGCTACCGGGGTTACAACCGGGCGCGTGACGGGTGCGTTGTACAACGCGCCGACTTCACGCGCCAGGCCCGCCAGGGACAGGCAGTCGCCACGGTTCGGAGTCAGGTCGACCTCGATGCTGGCATCTTCCAGCTCCAGGTAAACGCGGATGTCCTGGCCCACCGGCGCATCAGCCGGCAGTTCCATCAGGCCATCATTGCCCTCGCCCACCTGCAGTTCAGCCTGGGAGCACAGCATGCCGTTGGACTCGACACCGCGCAGCTTGGCCTTCTTGATCTTGAAGTCGCCTGGCAATTGAGCACCGATCATCGCGAACGGAATCTTCAGGCCCGGGCGCACATTCGGTGCCCCGCACACGACCTGGAAGGTTTCGGCGCCATTGCTGACCTGGCACACACGCAATTTATCGGCGTCGGGATGCTGCTCGGTGCTCAACACCTCGCCCACCACCACGCCGCTGAAAACACCGGCGGCCGGCGTCACACTATCGACCTCAAGGCCGGCCATCGACAGACGGGCAACCAGCTCGTCGCGATCTACCTGCGGGCTTACCCAGCCACGCAGCCATTGTTCACTGAATTTCATCCTGCTCTCCTAAAGATTCGTTACGACTAGCGAAATTGCGCGAGGAACCGCAAGTCGTTGTCGAAGAACAGACGCAAGTCGTTCACGCCGTAACGCAGCATGGCCAGACGCTCAACGCCCATGCCGAAGGCAAAGCCCGAGAACTCTTCCGGGTCGATCCCGGACATACGCAGCACGTTAGGGTGCACCATGCCGCAGCCCATCACTTCCAGCCAGCCGGTCTGCTTGCAGACGCGGCAGCCTTTACCACTGCACATCACGCATTCCATATCAACTTCGGCGGATGGCTCTGTGAACGGGAAGAACGAAGGACGGAAGCGCACCGCCAGCTCTTTCTCGAAGAACACCCGCAGGAACTCTTCGATAGTGCCTTTGAGGTCGGCGAAATTGATGTCGCGATCGACCAGCAGGCCTTCGACCTGGTGGAACATCGGCGAGTGGGTGATATCCGAGTCGCTACGGTACACACGGCCTGGGCAGACGATGCGGATCGGCGGTTTGTTCGCTTCCATGGTGCGGACCTGTACCGGCGAGGTATGGGTGCGCAACAGCATGTTCGCGTTGAAATAGAAGGTGTCGTGCATCGACCGGGCCGGGTGATGGCCTGGGATGTTGAGCGCCTCGAAGTTGTGATAGTCGTCTTCGACCTCAGGACCTTCGGCAATGCCGTAGCCGATATGGGTGAAGAACTGTTCGATACGTTCCAGAGTCCGGGTGATCGGATGCAGACCGCCCGAGGCCTGGCCACGGCCAGGCAAGGTTACGTCAATGGACTCGGCCGCGAGCTTGGCTGCAAGGTCAGCCTCTTCGAGCGACGCCTTGCGCGCATTGAGAACCTCTGTGACACGCTCCTTGGCGACGTTGATCAGCGCTCCGACTTGTGGGCGCTCTTCAGCCGGCAAATTTCCCAGGGTCTTCATCACCTGAGTCAATTCACCCTTTTTGCCAAGGTAGTGAACCCGGATTTGCTCCAGGGCATTGATATCTTCAGCGCTTTGCACAGCCTCAAGAGCTTGAGCGACGAGCGCGTCCAGGTTTTCCATGTACAGACTCCAGATACAAAATAGGGGAAGAGCTTGAAGGCTCTTCCCCTATTTAAGACGTTTACCACCTTGGGCTGCAGGAGCAGCCCAGGGTGACTGTCGGGGGTACTTAAGCCAAGGTGGCTTTAGCTTTCTCGACAATCGCAGCAAACACCGCTTTTTCGTTCACGGCCAGTTCAGCCAGAACCTTACGGTCGATTTCGATGGACGCTTTTTTCAGGCCAGCGATGAAACGGCTGTAGGACAGACCGTTAACACGAGCACCAGCATTGATACGAGCGATCCACAGAGCGCGGAACTGACGTTTTTTCTGACGACGGTCACGGTAGGCGTATTGGCCTGCCTTGATTACCGCTTGCTTGGCAACACGGAATACGCGTGAACGCGCGCCGTAGTAGCCTTTAGCAAGTTTCAGAATTTTTTTGTGACGCTTACGGGCAATGACGCCACGCTTTACACGAGCCATGAGTTACTTCCTCTATTCTTGATCCAAAAATTAACGAAGGCGCAGCATGCGCTCGACTTTTGCCACGTCAGACGGATGCAGCAAGCTGCTACCGCGCAGTTGACGCTTACGCTTGGTCGACATTTTGGTCAGGATGTGGCTCTTGAAAGCGTGCTTGTGCTTGATACCGTTAGCAGTTTTCAGAAACCGCTTAGCAGCACCACTTTTAGTCTTCATCTTTGGCATGTTCGGATACTCCGCATTCAGTTGATAAACATAATCAGAAGGCCTGCCGTGCCCTGTAGATTACTTCTTCTTTTTCGGGGCGATGACCATGATCAGCTGGCGTCCTTCCATCTTAGGATGCTGTTCGACCGAACCGTACTCGAGCAGGTCTTGTTCAACCCGCTTGAGGAGTTCCATCCCCAGCTCCTGGTGGGCCATCTCACGGCCGCGGAATCGCAAGGATACCTTGGCCCTGTCCCCATCACTCAGGAAACGTACCAGGTTGCGCAGTTTTACCTGGTAATCCCCTTCCTCCGTCCCTGGACGAAACTTGATTTCTTTTACTTGAATCTGCTTCTGGTTCTTCTTCGCCGCAGCAATCTGCTTCTTCTTTTCGAAGATCGACTTGCCGTAGTCCATCACCCGGCAAACAGGCGGGACTGCGTCGGCGGAGATTTCCACCAGGTCCAATTTGGACTCTTCAGCGATACGAAGCGCTTCATCAATCGAGACGATGCCAATCTGCTCGCCGTCAGCGCCAATTAACCGAACCTCGCGTGCCGAGATATTCTCGTTGATCGGGGCTTTCGGTGCAGCTCGTTTATCTTGTCTCATTTCACGCTTAATAATAATTACTCCGAATCTGGGCGACCACGCCGGGAAACCGCTTGCGCGAGGAACTCAGCGAACTGGGCGACGGGCATCGAGCCCAGGTCAGCACCTTCACGAGTACGCACAGCGACAGTCTGCATCTCGACTTCCCTGTCTCCAATAACCAAAAGATAGGGAACCTTGAGCAAGGTATGCTCGCGGATTTTAAAGCCGATCTTTTCATTTCTCAAGTCGGACTTGGCACGAAACCCGCTTTCGTTGAGAGTTTTTTCAACTTCAGCGGCAAAATCTGCCTGTTTATCAGTGATATTCATGATCACTGCCTGGGTCGGAGCAAGCCACGCCGGGAACGCACCCTCGTAGTGCTCGATCAGGATCCCGACGAACCGTTCGAACGAACCGAGGATCGCTCGGTGCAACATAACCGGGTGTTTACGGCTGTTGTCTTCGGAGACGTATTCGGCGCCCAGACGGATCGGCAGGTTAAAATCGAGCTGCAGGGTACCACACTGCCAGACGCGACCAAGGCAATCTTTCAGCGAGAACTCGATCTTCGGACCGTAGAACGCGCCCTCACCCGGCTGCAGATCGTACGCAAGCCCCGCACTGTCGAGCGCTGCGGCCAGTGCCGACTCTGCGCGATCCCACAGCTCGTCGGAACCGACTCGTTTTTCCGGACGAGTGGACAGTTTCATCTCGACTTCGGTAAAGCCGAAATCGCGATAAACATCCATGGTCAACTTGATGAACGCGGCGGATTCGGCCTGCATCTGCTCTTCGGTGCAGAAGATATGCGCGTCATCCTGAGTGAAGCCGCGCACACGCATGATGCCGTGCAGCGCACCCGAGGGCTCGTTACGGTGGCAGGCACCAAACTCCGCCAGGCGCATCGGCAGCTCGCGGTAGCTCTTCAGGCCCTGGTTGAACACCTGCACGTGGCAAGGGCAGTTCATCGGCTTGATGGCGTAGTCGCGGTTTTCCGACTGGGTGGTGAACATGTTGTCGGCATAGTTGGCCCAGTGCCCGGATTTCTCCCACAGGCTGCGGTCAACCACCTGAGGCGTCTTGATCTCCAGGTAGCCGTTTTCGCGCTGGACCTTGCGCATGTACTGTTCAAGCACCTGATACAGAGTCCAGCCGTTCGGGTGCCAGAACACCATGCCCGGCGCTTCTTCCTGGAGGTGGAACAGGTTCAGGCGCTTGCCGATCTTGCGGTGATCGCGTTTTTCGGCTTCTTCGATGCGCTGGATGTAGGCTGCCAGCTGCTTCTTGTCAGCCCACGCAGTGCCGTAGATCCGCTGCAGCTGCTCGTTCTTCGCATCACCACGCCAGTAGGCGCCGGACAACTTGGTCAGCTTGAACGACTTCAGGAAGCGCGTGTTCGGCACATGCGGACCACGGCACATGTCGACGTATTCTTCGTGGTAGTACAGGCCCATGGCCTGCTCGTCCGGCATGTCTTCGACCAGGCGCAGCTTGTAGTCTTCGCCACGGGCAGTGAACACGTCGATCACTTCGGCGCGCGGCGTGACCTTTTTGATCACGTCGTAATCTTTTTCAATCAGCGCATGCATGCGCTGCTCGATGGCCGCGAGGTCGTCCGGAGTAAAAGGACGCTCGTAGGCGATATCGTAATAGAAGCCTTCGTCGATGACCGGGCCGATGACCATCTTCGCAGTCGGATACAGTTGCTTGACCGCATGGCCAATCAAGTGCGCGCAAGAGTGGCGAATGATCTCCAGCCCCTCTTGATCCTTGGGCGTGATGATCTGCAGGCTGGCATCGCGGGTGATCAGGTCGCTGGCGTCAACCAGCTTGCCGTCGACCTTGCCGGCCACGGTGGCCTTGGCAAGGCCCGCACCAATGGATGCGGCGACCTCGGCTACGGAAACCGAATGATCGAATGAACGTTGACTGCCGTCGGGAAGAGTAATAGTTGGCATGGCGCCTCCTCTCCTAGTGGTGACCCCTACCAAAGGTCACGTGGGTTGGGATGAGCCAGTACAAGATCCAACACCAGGCCGTTCAGTGATGAACGCCTGCCTTACAGCGGCAGGAGCCTTTCGGCCAACCGATAATCGAACCAGAGTGACTGGAGTGAGCTAAAAAGACATGGCGAGGCGGCAAATGACGCGCCTTGGAATAGCCAGGAGGCGGATGCTAGCACAGATGAACGGTCATCGTGCTGGCACCTCTTCATGCAATAGCAAATTCCAGGCTTTATGGTCGCGAAAGTGAACTTGAGCTGTACGCTACCCCTCAAACCCACTGAGAATTGCCGTTCGTCCTCAAACCCCAGGAGCATTTCATGATGCGTTTTACCTCCAGCCTCGCCCTCGCTGCCTCCCTGACCCTCCTTTCGCTCGGTGCGCAGGCAGCAGCCCCCTCGAACTGGCCAGCGGGCGCACGGGACAGCTTTATTAATGACTGCAGCGCGGCAGCCAGCCAGAACGTGGATGCCAAAACCGCAAAGACTCACTGCGAATGCGGCGCTGACAAGATCAACGCAGAATTGAGCACCGCCGAAATCAAGGAACTCATGACCAACCAGAACGCCAGCCCGGAGCTTAAAAACAAAGCCGTCGCGGCAATTTCGTCCTGCAAAGTCGTGAAGAAAAAGTAAGATTTTCCACTGACACCACTGCTTTGCGCTGAGCAAAACAGCCCAAAAACTGCCATTTCTCACAAAATACGCAGCTTTTACGGCTTTTTTTATCAGTTGATATTTCGAGCCAAAGCCCCGTAGATCGGGGCTTTCAGCCGATCCAAACCCGCAATGCAGCGCTATTGATGAGCAAACAGTGCCTTGGGGGGGCTCCCAAGTCGAACATTTCGACTATGATAGCTCGGTGTGCCCAGTTGGCCTGAGCAGCACAGTACTACTGAAAATATATGTTTCTTGGAGATACACCATGTCTAATCGCCAAACCGGCACCGTTAAATGGTTCAACGATGAAAAAGGCTTCGGCTTCATCACTCCTCAAGGTGGCGGTGACGACCTGTTCGTACACTTCAAAGCTATCGAAAGCGACGGTTTCAAAAGCCTGAAAGAAGGCCAAACCGTTTCCTTCGTGGCTGAGAAAGGCCAAAAGGGTATGCAAGCTGCACAAGTTCGCGGCGAGTAATTCCCCGCTGAGCTAAAAAAACCCCGTCCATGTGACGGGGTTTTTTATGGGCGCTACAAAAGAGGCGCTATCAGCCGCAATTGACCCGCGTGATCACCAGGTTGTCGTCGGTGTTCAGGTTCAAGCGGTCGGAGCGATACTCCAGCGTGATCATATCGTTGGGCTTGAGGATACGTGCGTTCTGCGCGCCGGCACGCGTACGCGCCTGCTCCAGCAGTTGCGGCGAGGCTTTCTGGCCGATCGCGAACTCGGCGGCCTTCGACTCACAGCGGCTATGACCGGCATCGGTCACGGTGGCATCTTTGCCTGGCTCAGAGGCACCCGGGGTGCTGCAACCCGCCAACGCGAGTGCTGCCAACAAAGTACCGAATGATGCGAGCTTCCAAGGCATGAAGCCTCCTATGATAAAAAATGGACAGAGATCGTGCGACAGCAGTCAAGGCGATTGGTTTCAAGACGTTAACCGCCTGCGCGCAAGTCTGCCTGACTCACGGCCGGCAGGCGCCCGGTCAATCGTGACTAGATATGAACGTATTCAGTAGATGTCGATGTAGTCAGACGCTGGTTTTGGCCAGTTCTGTTTGAGCGCGTTGAAAATCTGCATGACCCAGACTTCATCGCTGGCCGCCACGATGCCGACATAGCCGGACCCTTTGGCCCAGGTCTCCAGGCGAAACAGCAGGCCATCAACCTCAGCCCCTCCGACCACCCCTGACGAAATGTAGGCGATGCCCGCCTTGCTGACCCGCAATTGGGTATGTTCATCGTCACTGGCGCTGCCAAGCAGTTGGCGCACAGCCTCCAGCGTAAGGTTATCGGGCTTGTTCAAATCGATTTGCACGCGCAGTTTCCCGGCCGTTAAACAGGGCGCCAGTGTCGCACAGCCCCCTCCCTCATGCCTAAGTAGCAGTGCCAAATGCCCCGCAAAATGCTTAACTGCGCCCGCTGGAACCGCTTTCCAGTGCATTACCTCGTATTTTCAGCCCGTGAGATTTCCATGACCACCGTAACGCTCCAAGCCGATATCAAAGCCAAATGGCCCCAAGGCCAAAGCTCCTACAGCCCTGGAAGCGCTGAAGAACTGGCGATCATTGGTATCGACCTGCTGGTCAAGGAACTGGGCACACAGGCGGCACAAGCGTTCATCGGCCAGGTATTCGAGAAATACCCGGCCGACTACATGGGGGCGCAAACGCGCGATTAAGGACCGGACGACGAACGTCGACCGGGTCAAGCACCCTACTTCAGACGCGCCAGGCGCTCGGTCAGCAGATCGAAAAAGCCCTGGGCGTCGCCGTTCTCGACCCAGAACACATTCTTCGGCTGCTTGAGGCCGTCGTACCAGTCGACGATGGTCTGGCCGAAGGTGGGGCCCTCACGACTGTCTACGACCATATTGGCCTCGCGGCCGCTGAACAGCGAAGGCTTGAGCAGGTACGCCACCACGGTAGCATCATGGACCGGACCACCCGGAATCCCGTAGTGCTCCATATCGCCTTTGACATACTCATTCAGAATGGCGCCGACCACCTGGCTCGCGTTGTTATTCAGGTCGGCAATCTTTTTAAGACGGGCGTCGCTGGTGAGGACCTTATGAGTCACGTCCAGCGGCAGGTAAGTCAGCTTCACACCACTTTTGAGCACAATCTCAGCCGCGACCGGATCGGCGAACAGGTTGAACTCGGCCACGGGCGTAATATTACCGCCATTGAAATGCGCGCCGCCCATCACAACGACTTCCTTGATGCCCTGGGTGATTTCCGGCGCCTGGGTCAACGCCAGCGCCAGGTTGGTCTGTGGGCCAAGCATGGCGATGGTGATGCTGTGCGGCGCGGCGCTGCTCAGGGTCTTGATCAGGTAGTCGACGGCATTGCCTTCGGCCAGGCCCTTCTTGGGCTCGTGCACGGTGACGCCGGAAATCCCTTCCTTGCCATGAATATTCTCTGCGTAGATCGGTGTGCGCAGCAGCGGTTTTGGCGCACCTGCGTACACCGGAATATCTTCGCGCCCGGCCCACTCACGTGCCAGGCGCGCATTGCGAGAGGTCTTGTCCAGGCGCACATTACCGGCGACGGTGGTCAGCGCACGAATCTTCAACTCCTCCGGCGAGGCCATGGCAAACAGCAACGCCACCACATCATCGGCCCCAGGGTCGGTGTCGATGATCAGGTCGATTTTTTCCGCCGCTTGGGCGCTTGCAGCAGTGAGCGCGGACAAAAGCAGAACACTCCGGAACAGGTTTTTCAGGGTATGCATAAAACACTCCTTGTCATAAGGGGGGACGCTAGAACGTTACGCCGGACACCAGCGCGATATTGCAATAAGGTTGGCACTCGCCCGTGCGCACGACCGCACGGGCATTGCGGCTCAGTTGCTTGAATTGGTCATGGCTGAGCAGGCGCCTTTCACCCAGCGCCGCCTGCTCTGCGAGCGTATCAAGCTCGCCCAGTGCAGGCGGTTGTTTAAGCAGGATTTCCTCCGCCAGCACGTGGCTTTCAACCTGCATTTCGCTCAGCACGATGCGCAAGGTGCTGATGAAATCCGGAATACCCTGGGTCAGCGCCAGGTCGATCAGCTCCACGCCGGGAGGCACCGGCAGACCCGCATCACCGATAACCAGGATGTCACCATGGCCCAGCGATGCGATGACCCGCGACAGGGCGATATTCAGCAAAGGTGTCTTTTTCATGAGGGCACAAAACCTTGTACGTCTTGCAGTGTAGGAATGGATGGCTGAGCACCGGCACGGGTCACTGACAACGCCGCCGCCACCTGGCCGAAACGGATCGCCTCGGCCTCGCTCTTGCCTGCGGCCAGCGCGGCGGCAAAGCCACCGACAAAGGTATCGCCGGCGGCCGTGGTATCGACCGCCTTGACCTTCGGCGCCACCCACTGTTCGAAGCCTTTGCCGTCGGCAAACAGTGCTCCCTGGGCGCCAAGGGTGATGATGACCTTGCCCGCCCCCGCCTTGATCAGCGCGGTCGCGGCGACCTTGGCGCTGTCGAGCGAGTCGACCGTCACACCGCTGAGGGCGGTGGCCTCACTTTCATTGGGGATCAGGTAATCGATCGAGTGATACCACTCGGCAGGCAACGGTGCGCTTGCCGGGGCGGGGTTGAGAATGACTGTCTTGCCCAGCTCACGCCCCCGCTTGAGCGCCTGCCCAACGGTATCCATCGGCACCTCAAGCTGACAGATGATCACATCTGCCGCCTGCAACACCGCGTCGCAGCTTTTCAGAGACGCTGGCGTCAACTGGTCGTTGCTGCCCGCCACAATCACAATGGCGTTCTGGCTGCTGTCATCCACCACGATCAACGCCACACCGCTGGAGCCTTCCACGGCACTGACCGCCTGGCAATCGACCCCCTCCACCAGCAGCGCTTCCCGCAATTGGCTGCCGTAGGCGTCAGTGCCGACGCAACCGACCATCGCGACATCCGCCCCCAGACGGGCCGCTGCGACGGCCTGGTTCGCGCCCTTGCCGCCGGGAACGGTGGAAAACGTCTGGCCGATCAGGGTTTCACCGGCACGTGGCAAACGACTGGCGCGAGTGACCAGGTCCATGTTCAAGCTGCCTATTACCACTACTTTTGCTGGCATACATCAGTACTCATCAATTCGGTTCAGCGGTATTGGGCGAACACATCGGCCAATGGCGCGGTCGACTCACGCAAAACAATGCTGGGCGTCACGATGCGTTGATCGATCGGCAGTTGGGGGGTTGCTATTCGTTGCAGTAATAATTCGGCCGCCGTCTCGCCCAATTGCAGGATCGACTGCCCGACCGTCGTCAGCGCGGGGTAGACATAGCGCCCCATCTGAATGTCATCGAAACCGATCACCGACAGCTCGCCCGGCACACGCAGATTGCGCTCCGCGGCGGCGCGCAGCACGCCAAAACCAATCATATCGTTGCTGGCGAAAATCGCACTGGGCGGGTTTCCCGACAACAACTGCACGGCTGCGGCGTAACCTCCGGTGCTGGTGAAGTCACTTTCCAGGATACGACTGGCCGACACTTCGACCCCCGCCTCGCGCAACGCGCGCTGGTAACCCGCCAGACGCATCTGTGCTACCCGGGTATGCACCGGGCCACCGATACAGGCGATGTCCCGATGCCCCAGTTCCAGCAGGTGGCGGGTGGCGAGATAAGCGCCCTCTTCGTGATCGATGCGTACCAGATCGACATCAATGCCATCCAGCGCCCGGTCGACAATCACCATGGGCGTGCGCACCGCACTCAAGCCGGCCGCAAGACCACTGTCATCGCCGCCCACGGACGTCACGATCAAGCCGTCGACGCGTTTCTCCAGCAACACGCGCAAATAACTGCGCTGTTTTTCAGCGTCGTCGTCGGAGTTGCAGAGAATCACGCAGTAGCCATTGCGCTCGCAGTAATCCTCGATGCCCCGCGCCAGCTCCGCAAAGTACGGGTTGAGGCTATTGGGCACCAGCAAGCCAATGGTGGCCGTGGTCTTGGCCTTGAGCGAGCGCGCAACGGCGCTGGGCACGTAGTCCAACTGCTTGATCGCCGCCTCGACTTTGACGCGTACCGGCTCGCTGACCGGGCGCGTCTTGTTCACCACATGGGACACCGTGGTATAGGAAATACCCGCAAGCGCCGCCACATCCTTGATCGTTGCCATGGTTCAGCCCCGCCGACTGGCGCGCTGGCTGCGATAGGTATCGAGGACCACGGCAATCACAATGACAGCACCGGTAATGATGCGTTTAGTGGGTTCCGTAGCACCGATCTGCGCAAGGCCAGCCGCCAGCACCGAAATAATCAACACCCCGAAAAAGGTACTGATGACCGAACCGCGCCCGCCCATCAGGCTGGTACCGCCGATCACCACAGCGGCGATCACTTGCAGCTCCAGGCCGGAACCGGCGTTCGGGTCTGCCGCTTCAAGGCGCGAGATCTGGAACAACGCCGCAACACCGGCCAACAACCCCATCAGGCTGAATACCAGGATTTTGTAGGGCTTGGGATTGATCCCCGCCAGACGCACAGCCTCCTCGTTTGTGCCGATACCAATGAGGTAGCGACCGAATACCGTACGGGTCAACACCAGTTGCGCCGCGATGATCACCAGCAACGCAATGATGAACGACGGAGAAATACCAAAGGCAATCGGGTTGGATAACCAGGCAAACGAGTCACCGATGTAAGCGGTGCGCGAGCCGGTCATCTGATAGGCCACGCCCCGCGCCATTTCCAGCACACCGAGCGAGACGATGAACGACGGAATCCGCCAGGCCACGGTGATCGAGCCGGTGATAGTGCCGGCCAGCGCTGCGCAACCCATGCCGAGTATGGCGGCCGGCAACACGCTCCAGCCCCAGCCGAGAATCGCCACGCTGACCGCCGATGCGGCCAACGCCAGCACCGAGCCCACCGACAGGTCGATACCGCCGATGATCAGGATGAAGGTCATGCCCACCGCAAGCACCATCAGGTCCGGAATCTGGTTGGCCAGGGTGCTGAAGGTGTCATAGGACAGGAAGTGGTCGCTGAGCACCGAGAACAGCGCAATCATCGCCAGCAAGGCACCGGCCAGGCCCAGGTAGGTACCCAGGCCGTAGAAGTTACCGCCGGTTTTGCCGGGGGAAGTTATTGTTTTCATGGGGTATCCCTAAGCACTGCGTCGTTGAGCAGCGCATCACGTTTTTGATAGCCGGCAAAGGCGGCGGCAAGCAGCTCGTCCTGGGTCCAGCTGTCGCGCTCGAAGGTTTCGATCAGGCGTCCGGCGGAGAGCACGCCGATCCGATCACAGATCAGCATCAGCTCTCGCAGATCGCTGGACACCACCACCAGCGCCTTGCCCTGGCGAGTCAGCTCGCCCAGCAAGGCATAGATGTCGAACTTGGCACCAACGTCGATGCCACGGGTCGGTTCGTCGAACAGCATCACCGCACAATCGCGCTCCAGCCAGCGACCAATCACGACTTTCTGCTGGTTGCCACCCGACAGCTCGCTGACCAATTGCGCCGGGCTGGAGCTGCGGATGCGCATGGCATCTACCTGACGCTTGGCCAAGGCGGTTTCGTCACGGTTGTTCACCACGCCACCACCGGAAATCTTGGGCATGTTGCCCAGCGCGATGTTGGCACTGATGGATTGGGTCAGCAGCAAACCTTCACCTTTGCGGTCCTCGGTGATCAAGGCAATCCCATGCCCCACCGCGTCCACTGGCGAACGAATGCTCACTACCTGGGCAGGCGAGCCCAGGGCAATGGTGCCGCTGTCGGCCAGGTCGGCACCAAAGATCAGGCGCAACAGCTCGGTGCGGCCGGCGCCGATCAAGCCGGAGATGCCATAGATTTCGCCGGCGCGCACTTCAAAGGACACATCGCGAACCTTGTCCGAACGGGTCAGCCCTTTCACGGTCAGGGCGGGACCACCAATGGTCCGCGGGCCCAGGTCAATCTGCTCACCCAACTCACGGCCCACCATCAGGGTGACCAGTTGCTCGCTGTTGTAGTTGGCCATCGGCTCGACGCAGACCAGCTTGCCATCACGCAGTACCGCAATGCGCTGGGCAACACGGGCCAGCTCCTCGAGCCTGTGCGAGATGTAGATGATCGCCACGCCGCGAGCCTGCAAGCGGGTGATTTGCTCGAACAGCATCTCGACTTCACGCGCGGTGAGCATGGCCGTGGGCTCGTCGAGGATCAGCACATGGCAATCGCCGATCAGGTTGCGCGCAATCTCGACCATTTGTTGATGCCCGATACCCAGGCTGCCGACGAGGGTGTCCGGGTCGATGGCGTCCAGGCCAACCTGGGCCATGGCTTCGATTGCGGCCGTGCGCAGTTGCTTGCGGCTGATCCAGCCGCACCGGCTGGGCAGGTTATCCAGGAACAGGTTTTCGGCCACGGTCAGCGTCGGCAGCAAGTTGAGTTCCTGCATGACCATGCGCACGCCCAGCTCTTCGGCCTGGGTACGGCTGGCCGGGCGGTAATCCTGACCGTTGAACTGCATGTGCCCGGTGGTCGGCGTGACCAAGCCGCCGATAATCTTCGACAGCGTGCTTTTACCTGCACCGTTTTCACCGGTCAGCGCCAGCACTTCCCCGCGATTGAGCGTCAGGGTGATGTCGGCCAGAACCGGTTGGGCATAGGTTTTGCCGATACCGCTGACCGAGAGGACAGCGTTCGGGGCGGAAGATGACATAGGAAAATCTCCAGGCGCCCGCTCAGGACGAGCGGACGCTGTTGGGTACTGCCAGGATTACTTCTTGAGGACGAGTTCGACAGGGGTTTCGATCACGCCGTCTTTGGCATCGACTTTCTCACCCTTGACCAGCTTGAGCGCGTTCTGGATACCGAACACGGCTTGCTGGGCAGCAGCCTGGTCGGCGGTCGCAAGTACACGGCCGTCTTGCAGCATCGGCTTGATGGCTTCGATGTTGTCATAGCCGACCACCTGCACTTTGCCAGTCTTGCCTGCGGCACGTACGGCAGACACAGCGCCCAGCGCCATGTTGTCATTGCCGGCCAGCAGTGCCTTGAGGTCTGGGTGTTCGCTCAACATGGCGGACGCCACTTTCTGGCCCTGGTCGATTTCCCAGTTGCCGGACTGGGTGGAAACGATCTTCATACCGGCAGCGTCCATCGCATCCTTGAAGCCTGCGGTGCGCTGCTGGGCATTGGTGGTGGTGGGTACGCCTTCGATGATCGCGACTTTGTCACCCGAGGTCAGGTGCTTGGCCAGGTAATCGCCTACCAGCTTGGCGCCTTTGCGGTTGTCCGGGCCTACGAACGGAATGTCGAGGTTTTTGCTTTTCAGGACGTCAGGGTCCAGGCGGTTATCAATGTTGACGACCTTGATGCCCGCGTCCGAAGCCTTCTTCAGCACGGTGACCAGCGCCTTGGAGTCGGCAGGAGCAATCACGATGGCGTTAACCTTGGCGAGGATCATCTGGTTGACGATATCGATCTGCGCGCTGGTATCGGTTTCGTTCTTGATGCCGTTGGTGATCATGTCGAAGTCGGCGGCGTGGGCTTTCTGGTAGTCCTTGGCACCGTCCTGCATCGTGACGAAAAATTCATTGGCGAGGGACTTCATGACCAGGCCGACCTTGGGTTTGGCGGCGGCATCATCGGCAAATGCAGAGGAGAGAGGCAGGGCAGCGGATGCGGCGGCGAGCACAGCGACAGCAAGAAGGCGTCCAGCAAATGGCAGCTTCATGGGTTCACTCCGATCTTATGATTATTGTGAGCAACGCTTGCACCGAAACCCTCTTCGGCAGCCGCCCCACCCGGGGGGCTGAAACGAGCGGTCACGACACACCAGAAGCGCTTCGTGAAACATCTCGCAAACGTTTGCGTTATTCAAACTATGAGAACCTTGTCGAGGTTTGTCAACGGGGTAAACCGTCTTTCATCCAAGGTCCTCAGCGCCGCAGTTACGCTCCCTGAGGATGTGTTTGAACATCGCCTCACCAGGTCCTGCGCCGAAACGACAGGCTGTGACACCAAGGTCATGCGGGAGCCAGGAATATTCCGTCATCTTTTTCGGACAACCGAACGAAATACCCACGCACTGTTCGGAAAGCCGGACAAACGCCCTTTTCGCAACGTCAAAAATTCAAATTAAGTTGTTTTAAATCAATACGTTAATTTATATCCCTGCGCACAATCCGCCTGGTACAAATCCTGCTCCTTCTCAGCACCCGAGGCGTTCAGAGTCGCCCGGGTGTTCTGGATGAAACTGCCACCGCACTCATCAAAAACCAGAGAGAAAAATAATGAAATCTGCATTGAAGAACTTTGTTCCGGGCGCCCTCGCCCTTCTGCTGCTGTTCCCTGTTGCCGCCCACGCTAAAGAAGTTGAAACCAAGACCAAACTGTCCAACGTGGTGATCCTCGCCACCGGCGGTACCATCGCCGGCGCTGGCGCCAGTGCCGCCAACAGCGCCACCTATCAGGCAGCCAAAGTCGGTATCGAACAACTGATCGCCGGCGTTCCCGAGCTCTCCCAGATCGCCAACGTGCGTGGCGAACAAGTGATGCAGATCGCCTCCGAAAGCATCAACAACGAAAACCTGCTGCAACTGGGCCGCCGCGTGGCCGAACTGGCCGACAGCAAGGACGTTGACGGCATCGTGATCACCCACGGTACCGACACCCTCGAAGAAACCGCCTACTTCCTGAACCTGGTGGAAAAAACCGACAAGCCAATCGTGGTGGTCGGCTCCATGCGCCCAGGCACCGCGATGTCCGCGGACGGCATGCTTAACCTGTACAACGCCGTGGCCGTGGCCGGCAGCAAAGATGCGCGTGGCAAGGGCGTGCTGGTGACCATGAACGACGAGATCCAATCGGGTCGCGACGTCAGCAAAATGATCAACATCAAAACCGAAGCGTTCAAGAGCCCATGGGGCCCGCTGGGCATGGTAGTGGAAGGCAAATCCTACTGGTTCCGCCTGCCAGCCAAGCGCCACACCATGGATTCGGAATTCGACATCAAGACCATCAAGAGCCTGCCTGACGTTGAAATTGCCTACGGCTACGGCAACGTAAGCGATACCGCCTACAAAGCATTGGCCCAAGCTGGCGCCAAGGCCATCATCCACGCCGGTACCGGTAATGGTTCGGTATCGTCCAAGGTCGTTCCAGCGCTGGTGGAACTGCGCAAGCAAGGCGTGCAGATCATTCGCTCCTCCCACGTCAACGCCGGCGGCATGGTGCTGCGCAACGCCGAACAGCCGGACGACAAATACGACTGGGTCGCCGCCCTTGACCTGAACCCACAAAAAGCCCGCATCCTGGCAATGGTTGCCCTGACCAAGACCCAGGACAGCAAGGAACTGCAACGGATGTTCTGGGAATACTGATTCCTGGAGACACTGCGGTAGAGGCAGATTTATCTGCCTCTACCCACTCGTAACCCCTGCAATAAAAGCGCTCGCCCTCCCCCCAAAAATCAACGCCAGACGCGCCACGATTGAGAGGGCGACGGCAGCTCCACTTGCTAACGAAGCAAATAGTAGTCTTGGGGGTCAGTCAGGTCCTGATTGAATCCGCCCTCAATCACGATGGACACCAGGTTCACCGCGATAACTGCTACAAACAATCCCGCGATACCTTTGCTAATCAGCGGCATCCGAGCGACGGAGCGGCTCTCTGGCAACAACATCAGCCCCGCGATATACACGATGGCTGCCACTGAGGCGATCGCACTCCAGGTGTACATGTGAATGCCGAATACCGTCTCTGCATAACCCGGATCTCCAGGTACGATATGCAACAGCATATGCCGAAGTGAGACACCACCTGCAAGCAGCGCCCCCACAATAGCGAAGCTATAGTGTTTATTCTTGATGCCCAACCTCAGGTTAAACAAGAAGCCCAGCCCCAGAGCAATCAAGCCTGCCCGAATCAAGTTGCACAATGTACACGGCAGACTATGGAGCGCAAATTGGTAAAAAAAAGCAACCATCAGGACAACACACACGCCTAATAAACCTAGGGCATTTAAATGCCTGTTCATCATCGCACCTCATCAGTCTTAGAATGACGCATTCACCATGTCGGTTGCGTTATGCATAAAGAGCACCAACAGCACAATTACAAGCAGAGAGAATAGGCCATCACTGAGCTTTTCACGTCCATACATGGCAGCCATGGCGGCGCCAAGTGCTATAAAGAAAGGGGTAAATAGCATATTTTTTTCCTCAGTGCTTGTGCCCGACACTATGCAGGCACTCGACGTTTAATAGAACGGGCGCCTGGCTGATTACTTCTATCACATCAGCCCACCGATACGACGACCTGAAAGAAACACCACTTAAGGCCTTCCAGAAGTTATTGATTTAAATATTATTAACAACCAACCACTCACACAAGGAAAGTTTCGTGAAACAAATGACACATTCAACCGAATGATAAATAGCGAGCACGAGCATTAACTATATTTTACGCGCACCGGATGGACACAGGAGCAAGATCAATCAAAAGACCCACCTAGACAGCTATACCCCCAACCCTTTCTTGAAGTAGTTACGCGGCGTAGTCCCAGTCAAACTTTTGAAGAACGCGATCAATACGCTGTCGTTACAGAACCCCAGTTCAAACGCGCAGTAATCAAGGCTATGTCCGGTTGCAAGCAGTTCAAGGCAGCGCAACAGTCGCCATTGCTGCCGCCATTGCTGATACCCCATCCCCGTCTCACGCAGGAAGATACGGCTAATGGTCTTCCCGCTGGCCCCCACGCGAGTTACCAATGTCTGCAAATTTGGAGGTAATCGTTCAAGTTGTGCCAACAAAGGCGCAAGGCGCTTGTCTTGAGGCAAAGGTAGAGTAATCGGTTGCCTCGGCGCATCGGCGACCTCAACCAGGCACAAGGCCAACAAGTGGGCATACTTACCCTGGCTCCAATCGGCATCATTCGGTGCTTGCGTCATGCTTTCCAGCACCGCGCGCAGCAATGGGCTGACTTCGATCACTCGCACATCATCACCCAGGGGGACTGACAGCGCACGGTTAAAATACACCGAGCGATATTCTGCTGCTTGTATTACAGCACGATGCTTAACCCCCGCGGGTATCCACACAGCACGCATGGGTGGCAGCAAACACAGCAGGTTCTCCAGAGTGATTCGGGCGCTGCCCTGCTGGGTAAACATCAATTGCCCGCGGTGATGTTGGTGCATGCCGGAGTCATGGTAGCGGTGCATGATGCTAAGCCCGATGACGGGCGCATCACCGAAGCTGTCGGCATCGAAGCCACTATTGGGTTTGACGAGGGCCATGCTTTGTCCGATTTCAATGATTATTTGTCGAAAACAAGATAATACGCCAAAGTTCCAACACTTAGAATGCGCTACGTTTTTCCATCGAGTGCATGTATATGAATTCCCGAAGCTTTCTTGCGCTGACGATCACACTGATGATGTTCCCTCAAATTGCCCAGACGCTCTACAGCCCTGCGCTGGCGGATATCGAGCAAGTATTCAGTGTGGGCTCGCAGGCCACCTCCCAATTACTCTCAGTGTTTTTTATCGGCTTTGCCCTTGGCGTCCTGGTCTGGGGCCGGGTCAGCGACTGCCTGGGTCGACGCACCGCCATGCTTGCAGGCTTGGCGTTTTATACGCTCGGCTCCGCACTTGCATTGCTTGCTAAAAGCTTTGAGGCACTGATCATCGCTCAAGCGGTGGCGGCATTTGGTGCAGCAGTCGGCTCAGTGGTGACTCAAACACTGCTGCGCGACCGCTACTCGGGTACCGAACTGGCCCATGTCTATTCCATTGCAAGCATCGCCCTGGCTGCAAGCCCGGCAATTGGTTTGTTTATTGGGGCCAGCCTGGTGCACCTTCAGGGCTATTCAGGCGTGCTGACCTGCTTGTTAGTGCTCTCCCTGGTGTTATTGGCTTGGTGCCTGGTGAAACTGCCAGAAACTCGTCCGCAAGCACTATCCCCGACGCCACTATTGAACACGTTGGGTCAAATGCTCCAGGATCCAGGGATATGGCGATCCGCCGCATTGGTCGCGGCATTCAACGTTGCACTGTTCAGCTACTACAGCGTGGGGCCTTTCCTGTTTGATAACTTGGGAATGACGGCCGAATCCTTTGGCAACAGCGGCGTATTGCTGGCGTTGGGGTCGGGCCTCGGAGCGTGGTTAAACAGACGGTTACTCAAACGCGGTGTAGGCGGTTCCAGCGTGGTAGAAATTGCGAGCTGCCTGATGCTTTTCGGCGCCTTGCTTATGTTGTTACTGCAAGGCAGCTGGCTGTTCATCACCCCGATGCTACTGGTGGTCTTAGCGTTCGGCATGGCGATTCCTAATGTATTGGGAACAGCGCTGGTTAAGTATCAGGACCGCCTTGGTACAGCGGGAGCGCTGTTTGGTTTCTTGTATTACTTGATGATTGGTGGCGCGATGATGGTGGTGGCGTGGGCACAGGAACTGGGCTGGACCATCTTGATCTGTAGCTTGGTGGCACTTCTTTCGAGTATCGAGAGAGAACAAACGCGCGCAGCCTGATTAATGTGCTCAACCGTCAGTGGTCTCAGGCACGTTCAACACGTGTTCTGAATAACGATTTAGCCTCATTGACGGCCAATGCAGCAATAACCAACCCCAGCGCAATGACCTCTTTTGAGCCAAATGCCTCATCTCGGATAGCTACGCCTAGGGCCACCCCAACCAAAGGAACAATGAAGTTGGACAATGAGGTGAAGACAGAGCCACAACGCTGAGTCAACGAGGCGTACATGAGATAAGCCAATCCAGAGCCAATCGTGCCTAAGACCAGCACCGACAGTGCGCTTTCAAGGTTCCAGCTCAGCAACCATGGTTTGTCCAGTATCAATGCAGCGATGACTAACGGAACCGAGGACGTCCACAGGATGTTTCTGACTGATCGAATCGGACTGCTGTGCGGGATTCGCTCCAGTAGGTTAAGACTGAGTGCAAAACTCAATGCGCCAAGAAAAATCGCCATTTCATACATTAACTTTCCACCCGCACCGTCTGCGCTGGGGTTGACCAACACCACGATACCGGTAAAACCAAAGATCACACTCAGCGCAGAATACGCAGTAAACCCCTTACGCTTACTCATGAACACCGACAGGATCAGGGTAAGGATAGGCACACTGCCGATGATGACTGCCGTCACGCTGCTGTCCACGTGCTGTTGCCCCCAGGCAATCAGAAACAGCGGCAGTACTGCCTCAAACAAAGCGATGCATAGAAATAAACTCCAGACCGACAATGATCGCTTGGTACGTGGGGTCGATGGCTCCGAGATAAACCCCGTCAAAATGCTCAGGGTGATTGCCCCCAACAGCACCCGGGCCGCGGTGACTGTAACCGGTGGAAACGCCTGCAAAGCCTGTGCATTGAATAAAAACTGCCCACCCCAGACGATGCCGATGGCAAGCAGCGTCAGGTAATCTCTCAGCGATCTCTGAGCGTCCATACGTTTTTCCTTCAGTTATCAAGAGCGCCAGACTTGAAGCCTGTCGCGGGAGCTGCCTTAATAAGCAAGCTAACGGTTTCAATATTATCGAGCCCACAATGACTTATGCAATTAAAAACTTTGATAATTCGACGTCACGTTCATCCGAACACCTCTTGAGATACCTCAAAACGCACGGCGCCTGCAGTACGGCGAGCTTGTCAAAGGTGCTAGGAGTGTCGTCCGAAGCGGTGCGTCAACAGATGGCTAAATTGGTCGAACAAGCCCTGGTCGATAGCGTGGTCTCACGCTCAGGCGTTGGCCGACCCAAACAGCTGTGGCAATTGACTGACTCCGGTCATGCTCGATTTCCCGATACGCACGCCCAGCTCACCGTGCAAATCATCGAATCGGTGACGCTGCTGTTTGGCCAGGGGGGCATAGATCAAGTCATCGAACTACGCGGCTCGCAGCAATTAGCCGAGTATCAAGCGCAACTGGAGTCGGCAAGCTCCTTGGCCGAACGCGTCCGGCGGCTGGCCGAGGCGCGTGACGCGGAGGGCTACATGGCACGGGTTGAAAACGATGGTGATGATTTCTTATTGATCGAGGATCATTGTCCTATTTGCGCTGCCGCAACCAAATGCCAAGGATTCTGCGCGTCGGAACTGTCGCAATTTCAAATGCTGATGCAGGGATGGGGGCAGGTGACACGCGAAGAGCATTTACTACGTGGCGGTCGTCGCTGCGTCTACCGTATCCGTAAAATCGTCGAGTAATGAATCAGCAGACCTTAAATGCCCCGCCCTCCAGCCTGCGAGTGCACCAGCCCGAACACCCGCATCACAGGCGGCAGGGCATTAGGGTTCAGCCAACATGCGTTTGTAGAAATTGTAGGAAAGCTGATTATGCATCCCTAGCTTTTCAGCGACACTCCACGACGCGGGGTTACTCTCATCGCAAGACCAGATCGGCTGGAGCCCAAGTCCAGAAAGATGACGCATGAGAAGACTGCAAAGCATGGTCGACAGGCCCTTACCTCGATAAGCAGGATGCGTCACGGTACCAATCTCTACAAACTGTTTTGAAGCAATCCCGTAAGCCTCGCTGGCGATGACGCCTGCAGCAGCGTCCCACAAAACCCAACCATAACCGCGCTTGAGAAAATGCTCAGTGCCGCCGAAAATACCACTCATGAAGTCAAACCAAATACAGTCTTTAAATAAAGCTTCACTGTCCAGCGGACGAACTAGATAACCCGACGTATTATTGACCTCAACGGACGTTGCAGTGGAATAAGCATATTGACGTCGAGGCGTCGGTTCCAAACCAAATCTATTGGCCTGATGCGGACTCAACGCAGGCAATACGAACTTTATTTCAGCCTTACCCCTTAATAGGTCAAGACAGGATTGTATCTGCTGCGTGCTGAATACCCCCGCCGCAAACGCATATGAGGCCGCGCTGACAACCATACAATTGCCAGGTTCAAAGGCATCATCAACAAAGACCTCACCAGGCAGCAAGCCCTCGATAACCCCATGCACAAATGGCAAATTAGGATAATCATCAGCAAATAATTTTCGCACGCACTCATCATGCAAAGATGAAATCTTTTTCACTAAACAATCCCTATATTTATTAAATGACTGCCGAGGCGTAGAACAGCGACTACAACAAAATGACACACTGTTTACCCCAGCACGCCCAGCAGTAGCGACTGGATTATCCTCGACACCCAAGGCACTGATAACTGTTGCCCGGCCGCTTCCTGAATGTCTATATAAACTGCCTGATTATAGGTGAGGGATCGATTGGAGAAGTGTGAAAAAATTATAAATAACATAACTGCACATCCACGCGGTGATAGCCTCATCGACCGGCAGTGAAATTATTTCTAGAACAGCACACCCGTCGGCCGTCATGAAATATTTTCCATCCTCCCCCTCCTCTATTTCATGCTCGCACGCCAAGCACCCAGCACGAAGCGCCCATCAGTAACCGACGGGCATGCCTGCACGCTGGGCTTAAGACAGGGCTCAAAAACCGCTCGCGTCCTCTAAGGCTTTTTGATATTATTGCAAGCAACAGCTTTTATATTTAAGGCGTCTCTTTTTCCAACATTGCAGCCGAATCAACACCGGCACGACGTTATCAAGCCATGCGGTCAAGCCCCCGCAACTGAAGACAGGCGAGTACATCGCAAAGGGCTGACGGGCATGCCGGCGACTGCCTGATCTCAGAATATTGTTCCCTTCCTCATAGGAGTTTCAATGAAATCGATCATGACTTTAGGCTTTGCGGCTCTTGTAGGCTCACTCCCTGTTGTAGCCCACGCCGAGAACGTAACCCCCTACCCGGATGTAGCCGATATTTCCCACGCCGAGCCGGAGACGGCTTCGCTTTTCAGGTCGTTTTTTTCTGTCAAGACACAGAAGAATATTGATGCAACCATGACCTATTTTTCTCCGCACCTTCTTACCTATACTGATGCCACGTTGGGATGGGACCAAAACAGCCTGGAAGCCATAAGAAAGGTTATACCTCACTCCGGTAAAGGCCTCTCCTACCCGACACGGATCCTGGGTGGTTCCATAAATGGCGCGGGCAGCGCGATTGTAGAATTCACGGACACGCCGGAGTTATTTGGCGGTGAGTTGAGAATCGTGGGCGCTGTAGATTTCAAAGATGGCAAAATCATCCGGTGGACGGACTATTGGGATAGCAGCAGTTACGACGACAAGCGCTACCATGAATTTCGCAAACCAGACGATAAATTCCCCACTGACTTCAAAGAGTCGGCAATAACGCAGAACGCCAGTAAAAAAATAACTGCAGTTGCACGCACATTACAATCTGCGCTGAACAGCGGTGATGCACGGGTAGCCGCTGAACTCTTTACTTACGATGCGGTGTTCGAAGATCTGGCGGTCCGTACACAAATACGCGGGCAAGCGGCCATTGAGCGTTATTTTGAGCGTGTTCGTTCCGCGGCGCCTTATATGACCGGGTCTAAATTGCGCCATGTGGTGGGCAGTGACCTGGGTGGCGGCTTTGAATGGCACGGTTCTGCATTAACTCCGGTGAAAACAGGGATTATGGAACTCACGCTGGACTCGGACGGCAAGATCAGCAGAGCGGTATCCATGTATGACGGGCGGCTACTTGGCAAATCCAACGCTACAGATCTTAGGTCGCTAGCAGCCGAGCCTTGAGCATATTGGCCGCAATAGCAAAACTCATAAAGATACGCGAGTTGGCGGCCAAACAATCTTGGCCATCGCCATCGCCGTAGCGCTGGCGGCGGCCGCCCCTTGCTTTATGGTGAATGGCGGCAGTCTGATTGAGAGTCACCTTGTCAACAATCGAGCGTCAGCCGGGCACCACCATATTCGCAAGTACCGACCTCCAGCTTGAATCCGTGCAAAGTGACAATAGCCGCAACTATCGAAAGCCCTAACCCCAGACCACTCTGTTGGCGATGGATGTCGGCACGATAAAAACGCCGGAATACCACCGACCGTTCCGCCGGTGGGATACCAGGGCCGGAGTCCAACACCTCGATGCGAGTGCTGCCCGCATGAGTGACCGCTCTGAGCACGACCTCACCGCCCTCGGGCGTGAATTTGATCGCGTTACTCATCAGGTTAGCCAACGCTTCAAACAACAACGCCCGGTCACCGATCAGGGGAGGTAGCGATTCCGATACCTGCAATTGCGACGTCAGGCGCCCCTGCTCGGCAAGCGGCAAGTAGAAGTCATAAAGCTCCTGCACCAACTGTCGCGGGTCGAATTCAACAAAGCCCGCACGACGCTGGTGATCTTTAAGTTCCGAAATACGTAGCAGGCCGTTAAAGCGCGCCATCAACACATCGGTTTCAGCAATCACTTGATCGATCTGCACAGCTTCGCCTGGACACTTGGCCGCTTGTTGTTGCAGACGGTAAAGCTGCGCCTGGATATGCGTCAGTGGAATACGCAGGTCATGGGCTATGTTGTCGCAAACATCCTTGATTTCGTTCATGAATCGTTCGATGCGGTCGAGCATGGTATTGGAAATGGCAGCCAGCATATCCAGCTCGTCGCGTCGATCTGACAGCGGCAGGCGATAGCTCAAATAGCCGGCGGCGATCAACTCAACGCGAGTTTGAATTGTTCGAATCCGGCGTAACGGGCAACTACGCAGCGAGTACCAAACACCCGCACCGCACAAAAGGATCAGGCACAGCCCCCAGGCCAACGCTCGCAAGATGATCCTGAGAACCCCGGATATTACCCCCTGATATTGAGCAAGGATCAGCCAATGACCATTCAAGGTCCGTATCGCAACGGCATCGCAACGGCTGTGCGGCGAGGCAGAATCGATACAACTGTTCAACTCATGAATCTGACCGTCCAAGGGCAGTCGCGCAGGGATCTGCTGGAGCGGGCCGTTCAGTGGCCTTTTCTGCTCATCGAACACCCCGTAGGTATCGGCATCACTCGCGCCGAACTTGATACCGGCGCTCAGGGCCTCAATCAATTGATCGCCCTCAAGTTGCTCGAAGAACTGCTGGCGCTGCATCAACGACTGTTTGGCAAGGTTTTCGAGGCTACTGAACACGTCGTAATAGAGCCAGCCCATGAGGATGCAGCTCCAAGTCACGAACAGAAAACTATACAGCGCTAGTAGTCGATTGCCGGAAAAGCGCCAGCCCTTAACGGGGTTCGGCAATAACATGGCTACGTACTCGAGACAGGAATGCAGGGCATTCTAAAAGCGGCCCCTTCCATGCATTACCTGAAGCTCGACAATTAATCCTCGAAATCGGACAGATCCTGAACGTCTTCGGAACATTCAGTCGCATTGACTGCTATCGCCCTCAGCGTAATCTTGAGTTACTGCACATGACCTAGCCACCTGATGACACCTCCAACAGGATCAGCACCTTTGCCAGCCCGAGTAAGGTGCCCGTTTCAGCTACCTCCAAAACCCCGCAAAAATCCTCCTGTCGCACACTGAAGCCCTCAACTGGCTGTCAGACGAACTTCTTGAATTTTAAGTAGTTGCGAAAACGCCCACAGTTAAATACTGTATGTGCGTACAGCCAACCAAGGAATTCTCTGTGGCAAAGTCTTCTTCCACAGCACCCACACCGCCAGACGCCTACGAACGCCTGGCGCTACGCGTGCAAAAGATCATCAACTCAACCAACGCCCAGAAAGCCAAGGCAGCGTTGATCTTCCGTCTGCCGGATGAGCCTGTGGATGAGTGGGAGCGCCTGCTGGAAGAGATCGCCGAAAACGATAACGTCACCCTCGCCTATCGGGATGACGGTGGCGTGCAGATTTTCTGGGTTGTGCCGAAGGAAGATTGATTGAATGAGTGTCCGTTTTATCGCTGTGTGCTGCCTGTTTTTTGCCCTCACCGCCAACGCCCAAGCCCCTCGCACCTTCAGCGAAGCCAAGAAAATCGCCTGGAAGCTCTACGCTCCGCAATCCACCGAATTTTATTGCGGCTGCAAATACACCGGTAACCGGGTGGACCTGAAAGCCTGTGGTTACATCCCACGCAAAAATGCCAACCGCGCCGCGCGTATTGAGTGGGAACACATTGTACCGGCCTGGCAAATTGGGCATCAGCGCCAATGCTGGCAAAATGGAGGGAGAAAAAACTGCACGCGCCACGATGATGTGTTCAAGCGGGCCGAGGCGGACCTGCACAACCTGGTGCCGAGTATCGGCGAAGTGAATGGCGACCGTAACAACTTCAGCTTCGGCTGGCTGCCAGTGCAAAGCGGGCAATACGGCTCATGCCTGACCCAAGTGGACTTCAAGGCCAAGAAGGTCATGCCACGACCGTCGATTCGCGGAATGATCGCACGCACGTATTTTTATATGAGCAAACAATACGGGTTACGCCTGTCAAAACAGGATCGCCAGCTGTACGAAGCCTGGAACAAGACCTATCCGGTACAGACCTGGGAGCGCCAGCGCAATCAGACAGTTGCCTGCGTGATGGGCCGCGGCAATGAATTTGTGGGCCCGGTGAACTTGAAAGCCTGCAGTTGAACGTGGGCGGTATTCCCGCCCAGCCCGCCTACTATTGCGCGGCCTTGTGCTCGATGACTTGCGACTCGGTGTCGTTCTTCTTGGCGCGGGCCAGCTTTTCAGTCAGCAGTGCCTGCTTGGCTTCGGCCTCAGCTTTGCTGGCGAACGGCCCCAGAAACACCTCGTCCTTACCGTCCACTTTCACAATATAAAAACTGAAGCCGTGTTCCAGCAACCACGCGGTCAGGTCGGTGATCGCCTGCAGTTTGTGATCCGGCGGGCCTACCCACACATCCCATTCCTGAGCGGCAATCGCGCCGGTTTGTGGCTGGCTTTCGGTCACGGCAGGCTTGGCCTTGGGGGCATCGACAGGTTTGCCTTCACCGCAACCGGTCAATGCCAACACCGCAATTGCCATCGCTACTTTACGCACTGCCCTGCTCCTTTGAGGATAAAGAGGCAACTTTACCATTCACTGTCTATTCTGGCCGTCATAAACGTTGGCTTAAACAATGCGAATGATGTACCGCAGACCTGTATGATGCCGCCATGGGAATTAATGTCGCCTCTATGCGTCCTAAAAGAGGCAGTCACAGGGAAGCGCTTAGCAGTAAGCTACACACATCTGACACCTACCCTGTCTGGAACATGTGTCCTTAAAAGTAATCAAGGAGAAGTCCATGCTTATACTCACCCGCAAAGTCGGTGAAAGCATAAACATCGGTGATAACATTACGATCACCATCCTGGGCGTCAGCGGCCAGCAAGTTCGAATCGGCATCAACGCTCCCAAAGACGTCGCCGTGCATCGTGAGGAGATTTATCAGCGCATCCAGGCCGGCCTCACCGCGCCGGACAAAAACCAGACGCCTTGAAGCGCCCCGAGTAGCCAGCCTTTTCGTTCACAGTGACGGCTGGCGAAAACCCATTCAGCCTGCTCGCGTATGCTTACGCGTTCAGCGCGCCTCCTGCATTTCCCTCGCGGTGAGATAAAACTGTCATAAAGCCTGGAACTTGCGGCGTTATTTGTAGCCGAACCTTCTGACAATCACCCTGCCATCTGTCTGTGTGCATTCAGGAGCACGTCGATGAGGCATCGAGCAACGCCGCCGCTTATTTCCAGATCCTGGATGATCACTCTGTTGATAGGCCTGGTTTTCCTTGCTGCCGGATATGGCCTGAGGTTCGAAATTGACCGCGTCAGCGATCCCGGCACTCACTCTTCGCTGGACCTGGCGTTACTGCTCTGTGGCTACTTGCTGGTGTTTTGCATCAGGCCGATCCAAAAGACTGTTTTGCGCAAGTTGTGCCAACGCGCGGCCCATCGTGAGTATCGAAAAACCACACGCTGACGTTGCCACGCTAGCAGATTGCCGGTATTTACAGACCCACAGTAGCACCTATGCTTGGGCTGGCGCGGACAGTGAAAGGTGCTAAAAGCCGATGGACACCCTCAGCAAATCTCAAATCGAACAAGCGCTGGCGGCACGCCTGCCCAGCTACACGGTGACCTGCACGCTGCATGCTGACGGCACCCTGTCAGCCATTCTCAGCGGCCCGGAAACCGACCACTTTGCGATTACCGGAATCGTGCGCGCGCACTATCGCGGCACTGAAGCCATTGCCCGGCTCGCCAACGAGATACTCAGGGAAATGGTGCTCTCCCGCCAGGGAATGAGAAGCAGCCGGTTACAAGCGTCAACCGACCTGTGTGAAGACCACCGAGGCCGATGACCGACTCGGTGTATTCAGATCACCTTGCCAACGGCCTCAAAGACAACCAGCCGTCAGCATCACACCGGGCTTCTAATCCCTCATACCCTGCTATGCAAGCATGCGCTGTCGCCAGGGGCGTGAGGTGCGTTGAGGTGACCACCATCACATCCGCTCCCGCAGCCTCCCCCGCTCGGATCCCTACGGCAGCATCCTCGAAAACCAGACAGTCCTGTACCGGCACGCCCAAGCGCTGCGCGCCGAGCACATAACAGGCGGGGTCAGGTTTGCCGCGCGCGACATCTTCGGCCGTCACCAATACCACGGGCGCAGCAATGCCCGCCGCCTCCAACCGACGCAATGCCAAGGCCTTGGGTGCCGAGGTCACCAGCGCCCATCGATCGCTTGGCAGACTGTTCAGAAACTCGACTGCACCGGGAATTGCCACAACACCCTGGACATCGTCGATTTCAGCCTCGGTGATCCACTGCGCTTCGACCTCCGGATCAATGCCCGGCAACGCCTGGCGGGTGATGGTATCGATGGCCCTGGCACCATGGATCGTGGCGAGGAACGCCTCGACCTCCAAGCCATGCCGCGTCGCCCAGCGGCTCCACACACGTTCGGCAGCGGCAATGGAATTGAGCAGGGTCCCATCCATATCGAACAGAAAGGCACGGTAGCGTTGGGTCAGTAAGGAGGGGCCTGGAGCGGACACTGCTGGTTTTCCTTCTATTAGCGAACATTGGCTGACCCCGATGCAATCTACGGATCACGCCATTGCATCGCAACCTCGGAATAAAGCGGCAGGCCGCCCATCCCCCGGCCTGAAACGTTACGCGCCCTAAAAATCACCTCTCTGATCCTAGAAACCTTCGGGCCTCAGGCACTTCATTACAAACTTGTCATGATTCTGTTGGTTGGCTGTTCGGGGTGCCTGGTTACCGTGAACTCACTGCCGGAACCTGGCAGCCATCCCTTGGAAAGAGACACCATCATGAAACTGTTTACCCTCGGCTTTGCCACCTTGCTCGCCACCGGTTCGGCATTCGCCGCCGACACTGCCCCTGCAACAAACGTGATCCACGACAAAACCGGCTTCTTCGTTCACCTGGACATCGACAAAGTGTTATCGAGCACCGACACCTACGGGCAGTGCGGCATTGTCCCCGCTCGTCTCAACTACCTGGACCATCAGGGCCGCGAACACGTACTCGACTACCAGGTGCAAGGCATCGGTTGTGCCAGTGAGAATTGATCGGGCTACACTTGCGCCACACATCGAACCAAGGCACTTGCCATGAATATCCTCGTAGTCGAAGACGAACCCAAGGCCGGCAACTACCTGCTCAACGGACTGCGGGAGTTGGGTTACTCGGTGAGCCTCGCCCGTGATGGTGTCGATGGACTGCATCAAGCGCTGGAAGCGCCATTCGATGTGATCGTGCTGGATGTGATGATGCCGAAAATGGACGGTTGGGAAGTGCTGCGCCGCCTGCGCAAGGAAGCCGATACGCCGGTGCTGTTTCTCACCGCCCGCGATGACATTGCCGACCGCATCAAGGGCCTGGAGCTGGGCGCCGATGACTATCTGATCAAGCCCTTCTCGTTCGCCGAGCTGGTGGCGCGCCTGCGCACCCTGACCCGCCGTGGCCCCAGTCGCGAAGAAGAACAGCTGCAAATCGCCGACCTGCAAATTGACGTCCTGAAACGCCGTGTCACCCGTGCCGGTACGCGCATCACGCTGACCAATAAAGAGTTTGCCCTGCTGCACCTGTTCGCGACTCATCAAGACCAGGTGTTATCACGCTCGATGATTGCCTCGCGGGTGTGGGACATGAACTTCGACAGTGACACCAACGTGGTGGACGTTGCCGTGCGGCGCCTGCGCTTGAAAATCGATGATCCGTTCCACCTCAAACTGATTCACAGCGTGCGGGGCATCGGCTACCGCTTCGATACCCAGCCATGAACAACCGTCGCCATTATTCTCTGACCCTGCGCCTGGCGCTGATCTTCGCCTTGCTCGCCTTCGCCCTGCTCGCCACGTTAGGCGTGGCGCTTTACCGCGAGCTGGAACGTGAACTGATCAAGCGTGACGACGCTTCGCTGATCTATCGCGCCGACCAACTGCGCAAACTACTCAACGACAGCAACACCCTGGACCTGATCAAGACCAAGCCGGAGCTGTTCCAGAATATGCTGGGCAACAGCGAGTCGGTGCTGAGCATCGCAGCACCTGGCCAGAAGCCCTTGCTGCTGGTCAACCCGGGAAACATTGAAATACCAGCCGTGCCCCCGGCGCCAAAAGACCGCGAGCTGGGCTTCGCCGACGTGCACCATCTTCCCGGTGTGAATGGCGTGCCCTTCGCCACCGTCGCTGCGTCGATCGACTCGGGAGACCTTGGCAGCCTGCAGGTCACCACCGGGCGCCTGATGACCGAACGCACCAGCATGCTCGCCAGCTATCGCTTGAACGTGTTTATCCTGGCAAGCATCGCCGCGATCATCCTAGCGGTGGTGGGTTACCTGCTCGTGCACCGTGGCCTGCTGCCGTTACGTCGCCTGGCCAGGCACACTCAAGGCATCGGCGTGGGCAACCTGGCCGAACGGCTCGATAGCCACGGCACGCCGAAAGAACTGCTGCCCATGATCGATGCCTTCAACACCATGCTCGAAAGACTGGCCAAAGGCTTTGTGCAGTTGGGCCAGGTGTCTACCGATATGGCGCATGAACTGCGTACACCGATCAACAACTTGCTGGGAGAAACCCAGGTGGCCCTGCAACAAGGCCGCAGTATTGAAAGCTATCAACAACTGCTGGCCTCCAATGTAGAAGAGCTTGAGCGCCTGGCACGGATGCTTGACAACATGCTGTTCCTGGCCCGCACCGACCCCGCCAGCGCGCTGCGCCAACGTCAGGAGTTGAGCGCGGCGGATGAAGTGGAACGCATCGCGGATTACTTCGAAGGGCTGGCCGGTGATGTGCACATGCCCATTGTTGCCGCGGGCGAAGGGGTGATCTGGGCTGAACCGATGCTGCTGCGGCGTGCCTTGGCGAACCTGTGCGCCAACGCCATCAAGTACGGCGCGCCGGGTTCGGAACTGAGCATCCAGGCGATCCCTGATGACGCGGGCATCCATCTGAAGGTGAGCAACCACGGCCAGACCATTCCCGCCGAGCATCTGCCACGCTTGTTCGAACGGTTTTACCGGGTGGATGAATCCCGCGAACGGTCATCCCAGTCCAACGGACTGGGGCTGTCGATCGTGGCAACCATCATGCACTTGCATAACGGGCGATACCGCGTGAGCAGTGAAGATGGCGTGACGTGCTTTGAGTTGTTTTTCCCAGGCCGTGAGGTCTGAGGGAAAGCCCGTCGTCAGCTTACCTGACCACCGCCCAGCACGATGTCGACGTGGGTTTGCCAGGCTGCCGAAACCGCAACACGCAGCCCCTCCACTACCGTCGATAACGCCATCGACGGCTCGCCCGATTCAGGCAGGCCCGGTACATGAATAAACCCACTGCGCGCCGCAGACCCCGCCAGTGCATGCTGCAACCGATAAAACACCTGGTTGCACACAAACGTCCCCGCTGTCTGCGAAACCGAGGCCGCAATACCCGCCTCGCGCACCGCCCTGACCATGCTCTTGATCGGCAATGTCGAGAAGTACGCAGCCGGGCCGCCGTCCAGCACTGGAGTATCAATCGGCTGCGCCCCAAGATTGTCGGGAATGCGCGCATCGTTAACGTTGATCGCAATACGCTCGATGGAAATATCGCTACGCCCAGGGCCCAAGCCCGTGGCGATGACCATGACCGGGTGCAATTCGTGGATCCACCGGAGCAGGCTCTCGGCAGCGGTGGCGAATGCGCAGGGCAAGCAACGCGCAACTATCTGCACATTCTCGCTCAACAGCACGCCATCCAACTGGCGCACGGCCTCCCACGAGGGGTTCACCCGGTCGTTATCAAAAGGCTCGAAGCCCGTCAGCAGCACAATTTGCATAGTGGCCTCACATCAACAGGTAAAGCAGCACGATATTGACCAGAAGCATCATCAATGCAGTCGGTATCTGCGCCTTGATCACCGCATTTTTATCGGGCAACTCCAGCAACGCCGCCGGAACGATATTGAAGTTGGCCGCCATCGGCGTCATCAGCGTTCCGCAGTAGCCGGAAAACATACCGATGGCGGCCATCACCGCCGGGTTGCCGCCGTAAATTCCCACCAGTACCGGCACGCCGACACCGCCGGTCATGACAGGGAACGCGGCAAACCCATTGCCCATGATCACGGTAAACAAGGCCATGCCCAGCACATAAACCATCACCGCCACCCACTTGTAATCCAGGTTGATATAGGTAGTAGTGACGTGGGCGACCGCAGTGCCTACCCCGGCCTCGTTGAACAGCAACCCGAGCATTGCCAGCATCTGCGGCAATACCATGGCCCAGCCCAGGGCTTCGGTCAGACGGCGCGATTCACGCAAGGCTTGTACAGGCGTATCACGGGTCAGCCAGCAGGCCAGGCCAAGCGCAATCAGGCAGCCGATGCCCAGGGAGACAAAGGTCGTGTTCTTCGGGTCCAGCAGAGGTACGCCCCCGATTTCAGTGTGCTTGAGCAACACCGAGCCGATCACCGTGGTCAGCGGTATGGCCAACGCCGGGATAAACAGCTTGTGGCCCAGGCGCCCGGCACTGGCACGGGAAGCCTTGTCATGCAGCTCGGCGTGCTGGCCACGGCCAACGCCGCCCAGACCCGCGATCAACGCCATCACCACCACTCCGACGCCGATGACCACCGAGGGCAGGCGCTCCCCCACCAGAAACGGCACAGCAAACAACAACCAGAACACTGCGCTGGACCAACGCTTGGGGTGGGTACGGTCGAGCAGGATCATGCCCGCGGTGATCAGCAACAGGACACCCGCCAGCCAGTAAAGGTATTGAATGGAAATGATCATTGAGCGGCCTCCACCGGGACGCCGGCGGGGCTCATCTCGCGGGTCAGTCGTCGATCGAAGCGATGGAGCCGGATCGCATGAATGATGAAGGCGCAGATCGCCGTCGGGATGCCCCACACCGCAATGTGCAACGGTTCCACATCAATTCCCGAACCCAGCAAAAAGGTGTGCATCAACGCAATCGCACCGAAGGCGACAAAGATGTCCTCACCAAAAAACAACCCGACGTTGTCGGTGGCGGCGCACATGGCCAGTACCTTGTGGCGCAGCTTGTCCGGCAGCTTGCCAAAGCGTTTTTCCGCTGCGCCTTCGGCCATCGGCGCCAAGAGTGGCCGTACCATTTGCGGATGGCCACCCAGGCTGGTCAGCCCCATGGCCGCCGTGGATTCACGCACAAACAGATACATGATCAGCAAACGCCCGACCGTGGCACGTTCGAAGCGGGCGATCCAGTTTTGCGCATGCAGGCGCAAGCCATGGCGCTCCAACAAGCCGATCACCGCCAGCGGTAATAACAGAATCAATTGCAGGGCGCGGGTCTGAAGGAAGCCATCCCCCATGGAAGTCAGTATTTTTTCCAGCGGGAATTGGGCGGCGAGCCCGGTGGCGATGGCGGCGGCGGTGACCACCAACAGCGGATTGAAGCGCAATACAAAGCCGACCACGATGACGAGTACGCCGATCAACGGCCATAAGTTCACAACTGTTTGCATAGCGGAGAGGTCCTTTAGTGCGCGCTGCGGCGCCATTACAGCAGGATGTGGGCAAAGGGCTCACAGCATGAAAGTGGCGTGCAGTCGGCTAGGTTTTTTTATTGTTGACCTGGAAGGTCGAGCGACAGTGGCGGCATCTTTGCCGCTTGGGCCGGGGGGTGTCCAACAAGAAAAATTGTTGCTGCAAACCAATAATTTTTGTGGGTGATCGAAGGCCGTTGAACACGAACTTACAACTTTATAGGCCACGGGAGATGGATATCCGTTGGGAACCCGAGATCCCACCCCGGCTCAGACTCGGGGCGGGTTCGGCTAAGAGCGTCAGTGCATCATCAGCCCGCCTGGCTTATCCATGAGCACCGATGGCGAACGTCCTACCCCTGTCGCTGCCGTAGACTGGCGGGTCGCATGTCTGTCCAGCTTTGCGCAATGTAGGTCACGCAGTCTTGACGTGGCGCTGCACCGAACAAGACTTGCCAGCCATCCGGAACCTGGGAAAAGGCCGGCCACAGGGAGTGCTGCCCTTCATCGTTGCTCAGGACCAGGAACTGACCATCTTCATTATCGAACGGGTTCATTGCTATTTCTCCAGACAGGATTGATCCAGCCATTTTCGTCGTAATCCGCCAAGCAGCGTTCAACCATCTGCGTCATTGCAGACAGAGAACCCTCCTGCTTGGCCATCAACTGCAGATGCAGTTTGATTTCCTCATGATTGCCAGCGTAGTTGCGCTCATACAGTTCATGCCGCCCAGCGAACTCGGTGCCGACGCAGTCCCACAGCAACTTCAGCAATTTGATACGCTCACGGTGCCCGGTACCGTTAGAACCGCGCACGTAGCGGGCCAGGTAAGCGTCGATCTCAGGATTGGCAAAGTCCTTGGCCGACGACGGCAGATAAATCAGCGCCGAAGCCACTATCTTGTTGATGATCTCCTTTACTCGGCCATAGGCATCCGGCGCCATGGCTCTGTAGGCCAGCGCCGCATGCAGATTGGGCAGTACCGCGCCATCAAGCCAACGGTCCGGCTCTCTGGCCATGGTATTGGCCAGTGACCAGAACAGGTGACGCAGCGCAATAACTTCGCCCAGCAAGACCTGGTTGCCACGGAAGGCATCGCCGCTGGTGGCATGCAAGACCTTGGTGAGGAGGCCGACAAAGAAATCGAGCTTGACTGAGAGTCGGATACACGCCTGGAAACAGGTCCCCTGCAAGATGCCGGAATCGGTCGGAAAGCGCTCCGATAACCCCTGAGGGCCGTAGTGCAGCACCGCCGACCAAGGCACAAACACCCGGTCGAAGACCAGAATGGCGTCGTTTTCGTCGAATCGCGAAGACAGTGGCGCATCGAAGGGCGTCAAGTTAGAGGCCGATTGCCACTCGTAGGAACTGCGGCAAATCACCTTGATCCCAGACGTATTCATCGGCACCAGGAACATGACGTTCTTGCTATTGATGCCGGCATGGTGACTGACAAAGGCGTACTGGCTCAGCGCCGCCGAGGTGGCCACCACTTTGGCCCCCGAGATAATCAGGCCGCCATCGACCTCCTCTTCAACGTGGATGTAGACGTCGCCGGTCTGCTCGGGACACGCACGATCAACCGGTGGATTGGCGATAGCATGGCTGATGAACAGCGCCTGCTCCTGAGTGCGCTGGTACCAGTTGCGAGCATTATCGGCAAAAGAGCCGTAGTAGCTTGCGTTGATACCGAGGGTATTCATGAAGCACGCCTTGTAGTCCGGCGTGCGCCCCATCCAGCCATAATTGAGCCTTGACCAGGCCGCGATAGCCTTCTGTTGCGCGATCAGTTGTCCGGCATCTGCACAGTGAAGAAACGACCGGTGAGTAAAGCCGCCATTGCCGGTATCGGTCGGGCAGGTCAGGACCGACTGTTGGACCGGATCATGTAGCGCGTCGTACAACATGGCCACAGAGCGCGCCGCTTGACGAAAGGCTGAGTGTTGCGTCACGTCGACAACACGCTCGCCATTCAAATAGACACAGCGATCATCCTGCAGACTTCTGAGATAGCCTTCTCCTGTAAACGGTCTATCCGTTGCTGCGGGCGCAGGTGACAAACGATGAGGGTCGTGGATCATTCTCGTATCTACTCCATTAACAGGGACTGAAGGATGGGACCGATTTGCGCGACAGCGGCCGGCTGGGTCAGATCGTCGTGATTTGCCGGCACGTCATACAGTCGGAAACCGCCGCGGGTACTCGCTCGCCATGCATTGATCGAATGGGGGTCGGTCGCATTGGCCGCACGCAAATAGATCAGGGGAGCCTGGATAGCAGGCGGGCTAAAGTCCGCGGATAGCCTGTAGTGATGCAAACTCACGTCCAGCAACGTGTCGAATACGCTGATCGGCAAGAAAGCAAACGGGCTGTCGTGGGAGCCCAGATAGGCAGCAACCTCCTCCCACCGAACGGTTTCGCGTGTGGGTGCCGGTACGGGCGCCGGGTAACCAAGCACTCGGAACAGATTATCGAGATGCTCTGGCGCACTGATGCTCGGCAGTGGCTCAGAATCGGCCAACTGGCTGTCGAGCAGCACCAGCCAATCGACCTGCTCGCCCATCGCCTCCAGTTGTTGCGTCATGGCGTGCGCTACCAGCCCGCCAAATGACCATCCCAGCAGACGATAGGGTCCTGTCGGCTGAACCTGGCGGACCGCCTGGAGATACTGTGAAGCCAGCTCGCTGATCGAGCCCGCCAACGGCTGGGCACTTAACGCAGGCGATTGCAGTCCGTATAGCGAAGCGCTCGCGCCCACATAGGGGATGAAACTGGCGTAGCTCCAACTCAGACCATAGCCCGGATGCACGCAGAACAATCGTTGACCACCGTCGACCTGATGCAAAGGCAGCAACACGGGTAATGCCGAAACTTCCTCGCCATCGTTAAGCCTGGCTGCAAGTGCGGCTACGGTAGGTGAATCGAATAGCCATCGCAGGCTCAAATCAACATGAGTGATCTGACGAATGCGCTTGATCAAACTGGCCGCCAGTAACGAATGCCCTCCCAGTGCAAAGAACGAATCGTCTACCCCTACCTGCTCCAGCCCCAACACTTGGGCAAACAGCTGCGCCAACTGTACTTCCTTCCGCGTAGCCGGTGCCCGGCCCGTACCGGCCTCACTGCGCGGAGCCGGCAATGCCTTGCGGTCAAGTTTGCCATTCGGCGTCTGTGGCAGTGCGACCAGGGTCATGAACAGACGGGGCACCATGTAATCCGGCAGCACCAGAGCCAATCC